>CAZHIK010001512.1:0-1955 GCA_964532635.1 uncultured Enterobacterales bacterium | reverse complement strand
CTTCGAGGAAGCCGATCACAGCCTCGAAGCGTTCCGCGGCGCCCTGGGGGCCCCCCGTCCACCGCACGCCGTCGACCAGAAAATACCCGAGGCTCTGGCGGAGCTCGAGCTCCGATCGGGGCAGGCTCGCGATGCAGGCCTTCAGCTCGGGCACCTGGTCCGCCTCGACCGAACCGTGCTCTTGCAAACCCAACCTCAGCACCATGCACTCCGGCACGCTCGGCTCGGCCGACGCCACCGAAGCTGCGAGTGAGAGCAACAGGACCGGGACCACCTTCGCCTCCCCCGGGAGGATAGCATCGCGTTGCGGTATGCTGCCCAGGGAGGAGGTGATCATGCTCCAGGTCCCGCTGCTGCTGGCCGGATGCGCGCTCCACCAGGTCGCACCGCCCGAGCCCCTGCCCTTCAGCTGCACGGCCGCCTCGGTGGCCTGGACCGGCAGCCCCACCCCCGGACCCGGCACGATGGAGCTGGAGCTGCTGGACGCGCCCCCACCCGCGCCCCCGCCGGCCCCGGCGTCCGGCTGGCACGGCCCCGACGCCGAGGCCGCCGCCATCGCCCACTACGGGCCCGTCGAGCTGAGCGTGCGGCTCGACGAGGCTCCCGCCGGCCCCTTTGGCCTGGCCCTGGGGGAGCTGCTGGGGGTCCCGGTGGGGGTGGCGCCGCTCCTGGCCGATCAGCGCCTGACCCTGGCCATGCCCAGCGGGAGCTTCGAGGAGCTGATCACCCTGCTGCGGGAGTCCTCGGCCGTCTACATCGGCTTCCCCCGGGGCGTGCTGACCCTGCAGGACGAGCACAGCTGGAGCCGGGAGCGCCACCCCTCCAGCACCAACGAGCTGCAGACCTGGGTCGTCCCGATCCACCACGCAGATCCCATCGAGATCGCCACGGCCTACTGCGCGACCTTGGCCAGCGCCGCCGGGCGCGCCACCGTCTCGGAAGGGCAGCTCGTCATCCGGGACTCCTGTCACCACATCACCAGCGCGCGCGAGCTGGTCCAGGTGCTGGACGCCGCGGCCGAGCCGCAATCCGAAGAATAAGGCGGCGCGGATGCTCCAGGCTCGGCCGCTGGCCCCCCTCCTCTTCACCCTGCTGAGCGCACAGGACGCCGCCGCGATGGTACGCCCCGACCGCCAGCCCCCCGAGCTGATCCAGCGGGTGCGGCTCGAGCCCCCCAGAGTCATCAGCGGCCAGGTGGAGCTGGCCTTCGAGGATGGGGAGCTGCTGGCGATGGCCCGAGCCGACTGGACCGGGACCTGGGACACCCTGCGCTTCGACGCCGCCAGCGGGGCGTTCATCGACGCCACCACCGGAACCCATCCCCTGCACAACGGCGTGCGGACCGCGAGCTGGTGTGGCACCCACCAAGCCGAGATCCGGTCGCGCTCGGGCGAGACCGTCGTCCTCCCCCGGCCCGCCCTGTACGCAGCCGAGCGCGAGGACGGCCGCATCGCGATGATCCTGCAACCCTGCCAGGGCACTGGCGGTTCCTGGACCTCCCGCCACGAGACCGTGCACTGGGACGGCATCGAGGTGGAAGAGGCCCAGCTGGTGGTCTGGGACCCGGCCTCCCGGACCGTGATCTCGGCCCTGACGTTCACCGACGAAGCGGTCGGCTTGGTGGCGGGAGACGCCGCCGGCCGCGCCATCCTGGTGGCCGGCGGCGGCGGAGGGCTGGTGCGCCTGGACGTCGACGCCCAGCGCTCCGAAGCCATCCAGCTGGACGGCTGGGCCCAGGCGCTGGTGGTCTCCAGCGACGCCTCGGTGGCGCTGGTGGCCCACGATGACGGCCTGACGGCCCTGGTTGACGATGAGCGCCACGAGCTGCAGCTGGACGGGGCCCGGATGCTGGCCATCTCCCCCGACGGGCGCCTGGCCCTGGCCAGCGGTGGGCTGGAGCTGCTGGTGTGGGATCTCGAGACCGGCATGGAGCAGCGCACCCCCCTGCCCCAGCC
>CAZHIK010001511.1:0-1957 GCA_964532635.1 uncultured Enterobacterales bacterium | reverse complement strand
GCCTGCCTCGAGGGCCAGCACGGCCAGGGCACGGGTGGTGGTCTTGCCCACGGAGCCCGTCATGGCCACCACCGGGCCCTCGAAGCCATCCCGACTCGCCGAGGCGAGCGCCTGCAGGCCCACCAGGGTGTCGGAGACCCGAACGAGGCCCCGATCCCAGCCAGGAGGAGGGTCCGCCGAGACCACCACCCCTGCACAGCCAGCGGCCTGGGCGGTCTCCAGGAACGCATGCCCGTCGAAGCGCTCACCCACCAAGGCCAGGAACCAGTCCCCCGGCTTCAGCGCCCGCGTGTCGGTCACGATCGGACCCGCGGGACCGTCGCGATGGAGCCGGCCGCTGCAGTGATGCGCGATCTGGGCGCCGGTGTACCTCATCCCCCTTCCTCCAGCACAGCCCGTGCCACCAGGCGATCGTCGAAGTCGATGGTGCCGTCAGCGAGCTCCTGATAGCTCTCGTGCCCCTTGCCAGCGATGAGCACGATGTCGCCGGACTGGGCGCTGTCGAGGGCCAGCCGAATGGCGCGGCGACGGTCCACCTCCACCAGCAGCCCCTCGGCACCCGCGGGGATGCCCGCGAGGATCTCATCGACGATCCCCTGTGGGTCCTCGCTGCGGGGATTGTCGGAGGTCACCACCGCCAGGTCGGAGCCCGACCAGGCGGCCCGCCCCATGGGCGCCCGCTTGCCGCGGTCCCGATCCCCACCGCAACCGAACACCGCGATGAGACGGCGAGGGGCCAGCTCCCGGAGACAGCCGAGCACGTGCTCCAGCGCATCCGGGGTGTGGGCGTAGTCCACGAAGACCGACACAGCTCGGTCGCTGGGCACCGCCTCCAGGCGACCGGGCACGGGCAGGAGGGTGGCCAGCCCCTCCAGGGCAGCATCCAGGGGGCAGCCCAACCCCAGGGCCATGCCCAGGGCGCACAGGGCGTTGGAGAGGTTGTGCCGACCCACCAAGGGAAGACTCAGTGCACCGCTGCCCGCAGGGGTGTGGATCCGCGCCTGGGTACCCGTGGCGCTGAGCTCGACCTCCGTGGCCCGCAGGTCCCCCTGCTCGAGGCCGTAAGTCCAGCAGCGTCGGCCCGAAGGACGGAAGCGCTCCCAGGCAGGATCGTCCAGGTTGAGCAGCGCGAGGCCGTCGGTCGCCAGCAGCTCGTGGAAGAGCCGCTCCTTGGCCTGGGCGTAGGCCTCCATGCTGCCGTGGTAGTCCAGGTGGTCGCGGGTGAGGTTCGTGAAGGCGGCCACCGCGAAGGGGATCGCGTCCGCCCGACGGGCGTGCAGGCCGATGCTGCTCACCTCCATCAGCCCGGCGTCGCAGCCCCGGTCCGCCATGGCGGCCAGCAGGGCCTGCAGGGTTGGCGCCTCCGGCGTGGTGTGGTGGTGCCCGGCCGCCGTGGGCCCCAGCAGCTCCACCAGCCCCAACTCCTCTTCTCCTATCCGGTGGCCGGTGGTTCCCACGAGGCCTGGGGTGCGGCCCGCCGCCAGCAGCGCGGCGCAGGCCATCGAGGTGGCGGTGGTCTTGCCGTTGGTGCCGGTCGCGCCCGCCATGGGCAGCCGCCGACCCGGGTGTCCGTGGAACGCGGCCGCCAGCCAGGGCAGGGCCTGACGCGTGTCGCGCACCCGCAGCACGGTCACCCCCTCGGGCGCCCGAACCTCACGCTGCACCACCACTGCCGCGGCTTGCCGGAGACCAGGCACGAACGCGTGCCCATCGAAGCGCGCACCGGGCAGCGCGACGAACACCCAGTCCTGGGCGACGGCCCGGGAGTCGTGGGTCAGCCCGGCGACGGGCCGATCGACCGCACCGAGCACATCGATCCCAGGGGGCGGAGAGCCCGTGCTCTCCGCCCCAGGGAGGGACTCGATCCTGGCCAGGAGGGAAGCCAGGTCATGGGCTCGATGCTGGAAAGACAAGACGACAGGGGATGCCGAAGGGGAGAGCAGGAGGGAGAGAGTGT
>CAZHIK010001510.1:0-1961 GCA_964532635.1 uncultured Enterobacterales bacterium | reverse complement strand
CCGGCAACAACCCCGTGCTGTCCCGCGAGCTGGCGCGGCGCAGCGTCCGCATCCGCCTGGACGCCTCCGTGGAACGGCCCTGGCTCCGGGAGGGGTTCCGCCACAGCGACCTGCTGGGCTGGGTGAAGGCCGAGCGGCCCCGCCTGGTGGCCGCGTTGCTCACCCTGGTGCGAGCCTGGATCGCCGAGGGATGCCCCAGGGGTGAGGTCCGTCTCGGGAGCTTCGAGGGCTGGTCGGCGGTGGTCGGAGGTGTCCTGGCGACCGCTGGCGTTCGCGGTTTCCTCGAGGACCGCCACCAGCAGGTCGAGGTTAGCGACCCCGACGAGCAGGAGTGGGCGGACTTCGTGGCGCTATGGGCCGAGGGCTTCGGCCAGGCCCAGGTCACCGGCGGCGAGCTGCTGGAGCTGGCCGCGCACCATCGTCTGTTCATGCTCGATCCGCAGACGGCCACGCAGCCGAAGGAGCGGTCGCGCTTCTCGAGGGCACTCGCAGCCAGGCGGGACCGGCTCTATGGGCCCTGGCGCATCGTGGTGGGGCGGGATGCGGGGCGGAAGCAGAACGTGTACGGGCTGCAGGCCTCGGGCTCGAGGCGCGACCAATAGGTCCGATTCTCGTCAGGCACGGCCTGGAAAGCGGCGATGCCCCCCAGGTTGGAGCCGATGATGTCGCCGGCCGTGGACGGGCTGGTCCCGCGCGTGGGGCTGCACACCCATGGCCACGGGTGGTCACGGGTGGTGGCTGGAGGTCTACGGCCCCTGCTCCACGACACTCTGCGTTTGCGCGCAGCGCACAGAGGGTCAGCAGTCTGGCATGGAGGACCACCCGTGACCTCCTGAGACCACCCGCAGCTCCCCAGCGGCAAGCTCGATCTGCTACGACTCGCAGGCCTCGTAGGCCTGATAGGGCGCGTTCTGGGACGCCGCTGTGGTCTCCACCAGGCCCTCGTCCACCAGCGCGGCCAGCACCGCGCGGGTGGTAGCGCGGCTCCAGCCCAGCTCCTCCACGATCTCCCGCGTGCTCCGCATGCCGTGGGTGCGGAGATGGTCGAGCAGCTCGGCCTGGCGATCCTCGGCGCTCCGGTACTGCCGGGGGGCTCGCGAAGGCTTCGGAGGGGCGGGTACGGGAGGCGGTGGCTCGACGGCAGCGGGCTGCACGGCGACCGCGGGTGGCGGCTGCGCTGGCGTTGGCGGCGCCATCACCACCGGAGGGGGGACGGGTATCGGCGCTGGCGTTTGGACGGTGACAGGCTCCGCGGGCTGCGGGCGGTCCAAGCCCTCGGCTCCACCGACCACCCTCGACGCCTTGGCCCGCGCCTCGGCGGCATCCTCGGCGGCGTAGTCCCGCCAGGGCATCTCCAGTACGGCCACCACGGTCCCGCCCCGGCCTGCCAGACTCATGGGCCGACCGGCCAGGCCCTTCATGGTCTCGTTGATGTGGCGCATCCCGGAACCCTCCCCACGCGCCAGGCCAACTCGGACCAGCAGCGACAACAGCGCGGGGTTGTGGGGTGCTCCCCTGGAGATGCTGCCCGGGTGGCTCACCTCGAGGCGGCTCCCTCGGCGGGTCACCAGGATCGGCTTCTCCTCGGCCTCGGCGCTCCAGTCCCGGTGGGCGATGGCGTTGACCAGCAGAGGCCCCACCAGCTCCTTGCCCATCGCCCGGGTCAGGGGCTTCCAGCGCAGCGCGCTCCTGACCATCTCCCTCGCCCGGCCCGTGAACTCGGCTTCTTCACCGTTGACGTTCACTACCAGCCGCGCGCCGGGCATGAACAGCTCGGGACGATGCCCAAACACCAGCAGCCCCGCCACCGTGGGCACGAAGTCGCGACCGCGCTCCACGGCCACGCCTACGGCCAGCATCCTGCGTCCGAGCACGCCGAAGCGGGTCGAGAGGCCTTCCACCGGAACCCCGCGCAGGTTCAGGTCTGCGAAGGCGTCGTCGTCCAGCTCCTGCATGGTGGC
>CAZHIK010001509.1:0-1962 GCA_964532635.1 uncultured Enterobacterales bacterium | reverse complement strand
CTCGTCGGGGCCGATCTCAATGAAGCAGAGCGCCATCCCGTTGATCTTGCCGGGGTTGTAGAAGCAGCCGAAGCTCTCGATCTCCTCGTTCTCGTAGTCCCAGTCCGGGAAGAGGTACTTGCCGATGGCGTAGTTCATCATGTTGACGGTCATGGCCCACTGAGCGTCGAAGCCACGGTAGCTTCCCGGCAAGGACCAGCCCAGCACCACCGTGGGGTTGTCGACCATGCCGGTGACGCGCTTGACTTCCTGGCTGGCCGGCTCGGGGGGCTCGGGGGGCACGGCGGACATGCGCGGCGCCAGCTCGACGGCCTCGAGGGGAGCGTCGGGATTGTCGGGATCGACCAACTGGCCGTAGTCGAAGGCTTCCTGGATGAAGTCGGCGGTCTGGTCCAGATCGAAGTCACCGATGACCATCACGGTGGTGTTGGCCGGGGTGTAGCCATCCTTGGTCCACTGCTGGATGGTCTCCATGTCGATGTTGTTCAGCGTCTCGTGGAAGCCGATGACGTTGCGGTGGTAGGGGTGGCCTTCCGGGAACATCTGGGTGTTGATGTTGCCCCAGATGTCGCCAGGGCCCTGCTCGAGGTTGCCGCGCAGCTCGTTTCGCACGACCTCGCGCTCGACCAGCATGACCTCTTCGGACACGCCGTGAACAGCGTCCATGAGCCGGAGGGACTCGAGCCGCAGCAGCGGAATGAGGGAGTCCTTGGGGGCGACGGTGAGGTAGTTGGTGCGGTCCAGGCCCGTAGTGGCGTTGAAGTTGCCACCGATCTGCTTGATGAGGTCCATGTTCTTGGGCAGATCACCGTGGCGGGCGCGGAAGTTGAGGTGCTCCACCAGGTGGGCGAGCCCGTCCATGCCTTCCGGGTCGTGCATGGCGCCGACGTCGATGACGGAGGTGACCGACACGATGGGCCGGGTGTGGTCTTCCTGGAAGACGATGCGGATGCCCGAGGGGAACTGGTAGTCCCGGATGTTGATGTCGTAGGGCACCAGCTTCATCGCATAGTCGGCCTTGTCGATGCGCAGGGCGTGCGCGGGGCTGGAGAGCAAGCCAGCCGTAGCCAGGAGAGCGAGGGGGCCGACGGTGCGGAAGGTCATGGTGGACTCCTGAGGGAGTGGCCGCTGAGCAGCATGGAGATGGACTGATGACAACTATCCTTCCGTTCGCTTCCCGCAAAGCGGAGCGCGGGTGGGTACAACACCGACAACCAGGCATTCCTGCCCGTGGTGGTGTCATACCACCAGGAGGTAGGTGTCCCCCTCCCCCACAGTTGTTGCCATGGCACTCACGAACCTGGCGACCACAAGCCACGGTGGCTAGGCTTCCCCCCCCCACGCCAGGAGCTCACAATGTCCGATCGCAAATCCGAAGAGGCGCACGAGACCAACGAGGAACCCCGGCCCAGCTACACCCGCGAGGGCCTCGAGGAAGCGGGTGCCGGCTTCCTGCAGGCACTGGGCGATGGACTGGGCACCTTGCTCGATCGCGCAGGCAACGAGCTCGAGACGGTCGCCCGCACCGGCAAGGCCCGCTACGACCTGCTGCAGGCCCAGCGCGACCGCGACGTCCTGTTCCGCAAGCTCGGCCGTGAGGTCTACCAGCTCTCCCTCGAGGGCGAGCTCGACCACCCCCAGCTCCAGCACGCCATCGACAAGCTCCGCGAAGCTCACGACCGCATCACGGCCCTCGAAGGCCAGCAAGAAGAAGATCCCGCCTAGTTTTTCTTGCACGCTCCCAGAGACCTAAGTATATGGCTGCCGCCCTGGGGCTGTAGCTCAGCTGGGAGAGCACTAGAATGGCATTCTAGGGGTCAGGGGTTCGAGTCCCCTTAGCTCCACCATCTACCCCGTCGCTTCCGAGCGACGGGGTTTTTGGTTGCCGGGTTTTCAGTCCCCGAGGGCTTGACACCCCTCCTCCAACGGATAGATGCCGTGGCGGCGGTTCCTCACCGTCTT
>CAZHIK010001508.1:0-1967 GCA_964532635.1 uncultured Enterobacterales bacterium | reverse complement strand
CCGCCCCCATGCAGGCAGCCCAGGATCGCGGCGCCCTGGCCATCGGCTACGACAGCGACGGCCGCCAGTTCGCTCCTCAGGCCTTCCTCACCGCCCCCATGTGGGACTGGACCGTCATCTACCGCGAGGTGGCCCAGCAGGTGCGCGACGGGAGCTGGAAGTCGTCGGACTACTGGAACGGCCTCGAGAGCGGCGTGGTGCTGCTGGCCCCCTTGAGCGAGCACGTTCCCGAGGACGTCAAGGCCCTGGTCGCCGAGCGTGAAGAGGCCATCATCGACGGCTCTGTTGTGGTCTTCGGTCAGCCCTTCCAGTGGCAGGACGGCAGCGCGGCGTACGAGAGCTACCCGCCGACCGACGAGCAGCTTCTGGGCATGAAGCGCTTCGTGGAGGGCGTGGTGGGCACGATCCCCGAGTAGGTCGTAGGGGAGGACTCCACGTCCTCCCGGCTAGTACTCCTCGCCCACGGTCTTGTCGTAGACATCGAGCCCCAGGGCCTCGGCCGTGCGCTCGGCAAGGGCCTTCGCGGGGGGCTTCTGGTAGCTGACCCCGATGGGCACGGTGCCCGCTTCGCCGAACAGGGACACCCGGTAGCGGGGCTCGATGAGCTGCCAGATGGAGCGACGGGTCAGGAGCTTGCGCTGGCTGTAGGGTGCCAGCGACACGAACTCGTAGCCTTCGAGGGTCCCTTCTCGCCGGATGATGGGTACCGGCCCCAGGCACCAGGCGCGGGTCATGCTGCGGGTCCCGGGATCGACGGTGACCCGGAAGCGGTAGAGCGCGAGCGCCAGGCAGATGGCGAGGGCCACGCCAGCGAAGGCGATCCAGGCCTCCGAGCTCACCAGGAAGCCCAGGTAGAGCAGCACCGCCGAGAAGAAGGCGAGGGGACCGGCGGTGAGCGCGGCCCAGATGACGGAGTGACCCTGGAAGCGGAGGGGGGAGGGGGGCATGATGGACGGGTATCCTGCGGGCGCAAAGCTGGTTGGATGATCCCTCTACTTCACGGGGAGTCAGCGTGATTGCATCGCGTCGTTCAGTGCTCGTCCTCTGCCTGCTCTTCGTGGTCTCCGCCTGCAACTTCATCTCGGAGGCCGATCGCGCCGCGCGCATCGATGCGGACGGTGACGGGCTGGACTGGCTGACGGACTGCGACGGGGAGGTGGACGAGGACGACGCCATCGACGTGCTCACCTGGTACGCCGACAGCGACGGTGACGGCCACGGCTGGGGCGACAGCTCCTACGGCCAGTTGGGCTTCGACTCCTGGTCGCCGCAGCGGGTGGTCTACCCGGAGTGAGCCGGTGCGTGGGACTCCAGTAGGCTGCCCAGGCCCGGACCGAGATCCCGGTCCAGGATTCTGGAGGTGGTTTTGGGTCCGGACGGGTGGACCGAGATCCCGTTCCAGGAGCTGGAACCAGGATTGGGTCCGGACAGGGGGGACCGAGTTTCCATTCCAGGACTCTGGAACGGGTTTTGGGTCCGGCCTGTGCAGCATCCTGATAAGCCGTCTCCTACGATGCCCGACCCAGTCGTCCAGCTCCGCAACATCCGCAAGGTCTTCCCAGGCGTGCTGGCCAACGACGGGGTGGACTTCGAGCTGCGGACGGGGGAGATCCACGCGCTGCTGGGCGAGAACGGCGCGGGCAAGTCCACCCTGATGTCGGTGCTGATGGGGCTGTACAAGCCCGATGCCGGCGAGATCCTCGTCCGTGGGAAGCCCGCACGGCTGCGCACCCCCCGCGACGCCATCGCCCTGGGCCTGGGCATGGTCCACCAGCACTTCGTGCAGTCCGAACGGCACACCGCTCTCGAGAACATCGTGTTGGGGCATCCCGAGCTGGGCTTCGTGCCCTCCATGGCGCGGATGCGCAGCAAGGTGGCCCAGGCCGCCGAGCGCTACGGCCTCGAGGTGGACCTCGACGCACCCATCCACAGCCTGGCCGTGGGGGAGCGGCAGAAGGTGGAGATCC
>CAZHIK010001507.1:0-1974 GCA_964532635.1 uncultured Enterobacterales bacterium | reverse complement strand
GCCCCGCCGGTGCGCCGGAGCGGGTCTTCCAGACGACGCGGGCCGCCAGCACAGCGAGCACGACGGCCACGGCGAGCAGCGCAGAAGCAGCGATCCCGAGCACTGCGCTGCCGCCATCGCCCACCAGATGACGCCATGCCAGCATCCCCAGCGAGCTCGAGGTCACGGCGTACATGAGCACCATGGGGATGACGACGAACAGACGCTTGCGTCCCCGATGGGCCAGCCAGACGGCCACCGCCAGCAAGGCCAGCGCTGCCAGCAGCTGGTTCGCGGAGCCGAAGATGGGCCAGATCTGCTTCCAGGAGCCGGAGAACGCCAGTGCTCCGGCCGCACCCACCGAGCAGGCCGTCGCCACGAACCTGTTGCGCGCGATGCGCCCGAGCCCGGTCACGCCGTCGCAGCCTGCGTCGCTGCGCTTGGGCTCGAAGAACTCCTGAAAGGCGAAGCGGGAGAGGCGGGTGGCGGTGTCCAGCGAGGTGAGGGCGAACGCACTCACCGCCAGCGCCACGAAGCTCGTGGCGCCCTCCGCCGGAAGCCCGAGGGTACCGATGAGGCTGCCCAGGCCCGCCGAGAAGGCCGCCACGGGCCCGCCCCCGCCTTCACCCATGTGGCCGGCGTACTCGGAGGAGGAGAGCCAGGCCACGGCCACCAGCGCCAGCACGGCCAACAGGGACTCCACCAGCATCGAGCCGTAGCCGACCGCCTGAGCGTCGGCCTCGCTGTCCAGCTGCTTCGCGGTCGTGCCCGATGAGACCAGCGAGTGGAAGCCGCTGATGGCGCCACAGGCCACGGTGACGAAGAGCACCGGGAAGATTGAGCCCAGCTCGGGCACCTGCCAGCCGGTGAAGGCCGGGACCTCGAGCTGTGGATGCGCCCAGATCACTCCAGCAAAGCCCAGCAGGAGCATGGCGTAGAGCAGGAAGCTGTTGAGGTAGTCCCGAGGCTGCAGGAGCACCTGAACCGGAGTGACCGACGCCACGAAGACGTAGATCATGAGGATCACCAGCCAGGCGTCGAAGGACAGCTCCAGGGGGAAGGCCATGCCGAGTGGGATGCAGCAGAACAGGGCGACGACCCCCACCGCCGTGGTGGGGAGCAACGGCAGGCGAAACCGGTAGACGGCTCCGCCGAAGGCGAGCGCGAGGAGGATGAACAGCACCGAGGCGGTGGCCGCGGCGGGTACCTGCACGAAGGTCTTGGCCACCACGATGGCGAACACGGCCACCACCAGCACCAACGCCGTCCAGGAGAACAGCAGGAACAGAGTGCGCCCGCCGTAGCCCAGCCGAGCCTCGATGATCTCACCGATGCTCTTGCCGTCGTGGCGGAGTGAGGCCATCAGCGCCGAGAAGTCGTGGACCGCGCCAAGGAAGATGCCACCGACGAGGATCCAGAGGAACACCGGCCCCCAGCCGAAGGCCAACGCTGTCACCGGGCCGATGATGGGCGCCGCACCTGCGATGGACGCGAAGTGGTGCCCCACCAGCACCGCCCGCTTGGCCGGGACGTAGTCGACCCCGTCACGGAGCCTGTGGGCCGGCGTGGGGCGCTCGGGCTCCACGCCGAGCCAGCGGGCCACCCGGCCTCCGTAGAAGACGTAGGCCAGCCCGAGCGCGACGAGGGCGAGGACCAGGAGCAGGGCAGCGCTCATGGATGCTCCGTCGAAAGGGAAGGTACGCCCTCCTCCTAGCCCGGGGGCATCCCAGCGTCCCGGCCCTCCACGGCGGGGTGGGGTACGGCCCGCGGGTTGCGTGATAGGGGGGTTTCGGAGTATTCCTCTCTATCCCGCGCGCGCGAGGGCGAGGTCCGTCCATCGACTTCCCCCTCCCCTGCCCTCCCCCATCTCCCTCCGAGGCACCTCGATGCGCCCCTCCTCCCTCATGTTCCTGCTCGCCCGCACTGCCCCCTACAGCGCCAGCGCCCCCGCGGGCGGCGTCGTCCGTCGTCGCGTGGCGAAGCGCGACGCACCCA
>CAZHIK010001506.1:0-1978 GCA_964532635.1 uncultured Enterobacterales bacterium | reverse complement strand
CGCTGCACGATCAGTCCCCCCGCAGCGCCCGCCCCTTCATCCAGGTCAACTGCGGCGCCATCCCCGCCAACCTCTTCGAGTCCGAGCTGTTCGGCCACGAAAAAGGCGCCTTCACCGGCGCCGTCTCCGCCAAGCCCGGGCGCTTCGAGCTGGCCGATGGTGGCACCCTGTTCCTCGACGAGATCTCCGAGCTCCCCAAGGAGATGCAGGTCAAGCTCTTGCGCGCGCTGCAGGAGCTCTCCTTCGAGCGGGTGGGCGGCCTCCGCACCCTCCGGGTGGACGTGCGGGTGGTCGCGGCCACCAACGTGGACCTGCAGGCCGAGGTGGAGGCCGGGCGCTTCCGCGAGGACCTGTTCTATCGGCTCAATGTGGTGCCCATCACCATCCCCCCACTTCGGGAGCGCCTGCCCGACATCCCGCTGCTGGTAGAGCACTTCCTGGCCAAGTTCAACCGCCGCCTCGGGCGCAGCGTCCGGGGCCTGGACCCAGCGGCCATGGAGCAGCTGGCCAGCTGGCACTGGCCCGGCAACGTGCGAGAGCTCGAAAACGTCATGGAGCGCGCCGTGCTGCTGGCCGACGGCACCACCCTGGGGCCCGCCGACCTGCACGGCGTGGGGGCAGCCACGTCCGGCAGGGCCGAGGCGGAACCCAGCGATCAGCTCGATCTGAAAGAATACGTGCGGCTCCACACCGCCCGCCTCGAGCGCAGCCGCATCCAGCGCGCCTTGGAGGCCGAGGGGGGCAATGTCACCCAGGCCGCACGACGTCTCGGCATCAGCCGCAAGAGCCTCCAGACCAAGATGAAGGCCTACGGGCTGCGCGACACCCCGCGCAGCGGCGGGTTCGGGACGTGACCGACGCCTTGACGCTGGCTATGCGGAGACGTACGCTCCAAGACTCCGAGGAGAAGTCCATGGCACGCACCTTCCTGGCCCTCGCCCTCGCCTCCCTGGCGCTCGGCGCTGGCTCCGCCCAGGCCGCCGAGGTCACGGACCTGCCGCCCTGGCTGCGCGGGGACATCGTGGTCGACTACGGCTTCCAGCACCAGGCTGGCAGCCTCTACGAGGGCAGCGAGCGCGTGGGCTCGCGGAGCTTCGAGCAGCACACCATCACCTACCAGGCCATCTTCACCGCCGGCCCCGGTGTGGGCCTGTTCTTCGAGCTGCCCCAGCAGCTGTCCACCCGGCTGGCCTTCCCCGAGGCCAACCAGATGGTCTACGACCCCAGCACCGAGCGGGGCACCATGGTGGAGACCGAGGCCCTCGAAGGCCTCGATCCCATCAAGGGCAAGGGCACCGACGGCGTCTGGCTGGGCCTCAAGGGCACCCCTTTCTCGGAGTCCTTCGAGAAGCGAGGCAACCGTGCCACCTGGCTGCTCGAGGCCGCGTTCCGCACCCGCTCGTCCACCAACTTCTACGAGCCCGCCGATGGCGACCTCCGCGGCGCCGGCACCGGCGGCGGCGGCTACCGCCTGGCCACCGCCTTCAGCACCACCCGCGGCATCTCCCAGCCCTACCTGGCCTTCCGCTACGAGGTCAACCGGGCCATCGACGACGTCACCCTCTACGACGCCGACGGCGAAACCGTGGGCGGCGGCATCGAGCTCAACCCGGCCGACCGCCTCTGCATCCGCACCGGCACCGAGATCGTGGCTCACGACAACCCCGAAGCCCACAGCCGCTTCGCCATCGATCTGCGCCTGGGCTTCGGCTACACGATGTACCAGACCGCCCCCAGCGGCCTGTACCTGCCCTCGGTGCTCTCCACCAGCCTGGACGTGCCAGCCACCGAGTCGGAGTACACCTGGGCTTCCGCCGGCGTGGGCTTCTACCACACGGCCTTCCAGTACATGAAGTGGAAGATCGTGGCCGACGCCACCTACCTGGCCCCTCACCAGATCGAGCATCACTACCCCATCGCCACCGGCGCCAGCACCCTGGACATCACGGTCGGCGCCGGCATCCGGGTGATGATCAGG
>CAZHIK010001505.1:0-1980 GCA_964532635.1 uncultured Enterobacterales bacterium | reverse complement strand
GCGGAAGAAGGACACGGTGACACTCGCAGTGGTCGGAGGTGCGGGCACTAACATCGCGCGTCGTCTTCGGGCTCTCCGGGCACTCGAGGACAGCGAAAGATGTAGTGTTCACCCGAGTAGAGGGGAAGGAGGGGGGCTTCCGGTTAGTCAGCCTCTGACCCATCCCCGGAGCTCCCATGCCCATCCCCGAGGAAGCCGGCGGCACCCTTGCCGATGGGCGCTACCGCCTCGACGAGGTGCTGGGGCGCGGCGGGATGGCGGTGGTCTGGTCGGCGCTGGACCAGCGCGATGGGGTGCGTCGGGCGGTGAAGATCCTCAACCCGGTCCTGGCCCGCAAGCAGGTTTTCCGCGAGCGCTTCCAGCGCGAAGCCAGGGTGATGGCCCGGCTACGGCACCCTCACGTGGTGGCCATCTACGATGTGGGGATCGACGACGAGCAGCCCTTCCTGGTGATGGACATGCTCACCGGCGGCTGTCTGGCCGATCTGGTCGAGTCCGGTTCGGGGCTGGGGGAAGTGCGGGCCCTGGAGTACACGCTGCAGGTGCTCGAGGCCCTGGAGCTGGCTCACGAGCGCGGCATCATCCATCGGGACATCAAGCCCGAGAACGTGCTGCTGGACGAGGATGGCTGGGCGAAGGTGGCCGACTTCGGGCTGGCCAGGGTGCAGGAGGGCCAGCAGGCGCTGACCCGCACCGGCGCGGTCCTGGGCACCCCGGCCTACATGGCTCCCGAGATCCGGCGCAACGCCCGGGGGGCCAGCGTGGCCTCGGATCTGTACGCGGTGGGTGTGGTGCTCTTCGTCTGTGCCACGGGAGCGTCCTGCTGGGACCTGGAGGTCAGCCGCGGAGACGCCGACGCCGACGACAGTTCCCTACGACAGCTCATCGACCGCGCTACTGCCCCCGATCCCGCGGACCGCTTCGGCTCCGCTCGGGAGATGGCCGAGGCTGTGCGGGCGCTTCGCCGGAGCCTGGTGCCTCCCGGTACACCGGAGCCCCCTCGGCCGCCGCCGGTTGAGCCAGGCCCCGTCTACGTGCCGCCCCCCCGGCCGGTGGTGGTGGAGCCCGTCAGGCAGGCTCCCGCCGAGCCCGCCCCGCTATCGCCGGTGGTGCCCATCGCGGTGGGATCGGTGGTGGTGCTGGGTGGGCTGGGGCTGTGGCTCTGGAACCACGGCTCGCCGTCACGGGCCCCCGCCCCGGCTCCTGCGACCGGCATCGAGTGGGTGGCCGTCACCGGCGCCGGCTTCGAGCTGTCGCGTACGGAGATCACCGTGGACCAATACCGGGCCTGCGTGGCCGCGGGGGCCTGCGCCGCTCCAGTGCGCTGTGACTGGGGCACGGCAGCCTACGGCGATCCGGACCGGGGTGAACACCCGGTGAACTGTGTGGACTGGCACGGGGCTCAGGCCTTCGCCGTATGGGCTGGGGCCCGCTTGCCCAGCGAGGAGGAGTGGGCCCAGGCGGCCCGCGGGCGCCAGGAGCACGTCTACGCCGGCTCGGATCTCGTGGAGGAGGTGGCGTGGTTTGCGGGCAACAGCGACGGCGCGGCTCATCCACCCTGCGGGCTCGAGCCCAACAGCCTGGGCTTGTGCGACATGAGCGGCAACCTGTGGGAGTGGACCGCCACCGCTTCGGGCGCTGGGCGGGTGCTGCGTGGGGGCTCGTTCGGGAGCGAGGCCGCCGGTGTGCGCGTGGACCACAGAAACGTCTTCGCGCCGGATGTGCGCTACGACTCGCTGGGGTTCCGGGTCGCACGCTGAGGGGACTCACAGCGCCACCACCACGCGCCCCGGATAGCGCCACACCAGCGCATGCCCGACCCGCCGCACGCTCACCCTCCCCGTGTGGACCAGCCGGAGATGACACACCGGGCACAGGGTGATCCCGTTGTCCAGATCGTCTCCGCCGCCATCCTGCCGGAACACGATGTGGTGGGCCTGCACCCGCAGCGAGCGACACCCACACTCCGGGTTCCTGCAC
>CAZHIK010001504.1:0-1981 GCA_964532635.1 uncultured Enterobacterales bacterium | reverse complement strand
ATGCTCGACGGCGTCAACATCACCGACCCGGTGACCGGCACGTTCTCGATGAACTTCAACTTCGACGCCATCGAGCAGCTCGAGGTCCTCACCAACGCGCTGGACCCGGAATACGGCGAAGGCCTGGGCGGCGTCATCAACATCGTCACCCAGTCCGGCTCCAACCGCATGGAGTTCGACACCCGCGTCTGGGTCGAGAACGCCACCTGGTCCCCCAAGATGGACGCCCGCTACGCGGCCGACGGCCTCGAGCTGGCCCCCACCGGCTTCGACTCCCAGTGGGAGTGGTACCAGATCTCCACCAAGATCTCCGGCCCCATCGTCCGCGACAAGGCCTGGTTCATCCTCTCCTACGAGTGGGACCGCACCCTGATCGCCAACGTCGGCATCGACCTGCCCCGCGACTTCGACGGCCACTACCTGCTGGGCAAGCTGACCTTCCAGCCCAACGCCGCTCACCGCTTCACCCTGCTGGGCCACACCAACCCCACCACCATCGACAACCAGCAGCAGAGCGACCGCTACGTCAAGCCCGAGGCCCAGGGCCGCCAGATGCAGGGTGGCTTCCTGGCCAGCGGCCAGTGGGACTGGTTCATCTCCCCCGAGACCTTCCTCGAGACCAAGCTGACCGCCCAGAAGATGTTCATCGAGGTCTACGGCGTGCCCTGCACCCACGACAAGAACCTCGGCTACCACCCCTGCGAGCCCGACGAAGAAGAGAACTCCCTGGACTTCTTCACCCCCGGCCGCATCGGCAGCTACAACGCCTTCGATAGCCAGAACTTCCCCTACTACTACTTCGACTATCGTTACCGCTACAACCTCACCAGCAAGTTCTCCCTGCTGCAGATCGAGGCCGCTGGCCTCCACGACATCAAGACCGGCATCCAGCTCGACCGCACCGTCTGGGAGCAGATCGTCGGCTACACCGGCAACATGTACTTCGTGGACCTCAACGAGGTCAGCTACGCCCCCTCCACCTACAAGAACTTCTACTGGTGGGAGATCTCGGGCCCCTACAACACCCTGGCCCAGGGCGATCACTTCGGCTGGTTCATCCAGGACGCCTGGAAGCCCATCGACAACCTGACCTTCCGCTACGGCATCCGCTACGACCGCACCGTGCAGCGCAACGACCAGTCCATGGCCGTGGTCGATGCCGCCCTGTGGGGCCCCCGCATCTTCACCGCCTGGGACCCCTGGGGCGACGGCAAGACCGTCATCCGCGGTGGCTACGGCCGCGTCAACGACACCGGCCGCCTGTCGGTGGCGGCCTTCGCCTCCACCGCCAACACCTTCGCGTCCAAGGCCTACTGGGGTGAGTACCTCTCCTCCTACAGCAACTACAGCTCCGACCAGGTGGCCTACGACGACGGCGTGATGCGCGACTACGTCTGGGACAACACCATCGCCCCCCACGCCGACGAGTTCATCCTCGGCATGCAGCGCGAGATCGTCCAGGACATGGCCGTCGGCGCCAGCTTCATGGCCCGCTTCACCCGCAACGTCTACGACTACGACGAGGTCAACCTCATCTGGTCCGAAGACGGCTACGCCATCATCGGCACCGACGACGGCCAGTACCGCGGCATCTACCGCCTGCGCACCGCCGACATCGCCCGCCGCGACTACTACCAGGCAGACGTGCAGTTCAAGAAGAACTATGCCGACCGCTGGCAGCTGCTGTCCACCTACTCCTACATCGTCTCCCGCGGCACCCTGCAGTCCTCGGTCTCCGGCTCCCTCACCAACCCCGACCAGCTGGACTACCGCTACGGCAACCTGTGGACCGACATGCGCCACCAGGTCAAGGCGTTTGGCTCCTACGACCTGCCCTGGGACCCCTGGACCACCAAGGTGGGTACCGGCATCCAGTACTACTCGGGCCATCCCTACAGCCGCTACTACTACTCCGAGGCCAGCGGCGGCTACGGCATGCTCAAGGACAACACCGGCACCTACACCCGCACCGAGGGCTGGT
>CAZHIK010001503.1:0-1991 GCA_964532635.1 uncultured Enterobacterales bacterium | reverse complement strand
CGGTGGAGCTGTTGCGCCCGCGCGATCCCCTAAAGCTGGATCGCGTCGCCCTCGACGAGCGCCGGCGCTTCGATCTGCAGAAGGTCGAGCGCATGGTGGGCTATGTCCACGCCGCCTGTCGGCGCCACTACCTGCTTTCCTACTTCGGCGAGTGCCCTCCCTACGATCGCTGCGGAGCCTGCGACGCCTGTCGCTCGGGCAAGCGCACGGCCCAGTCGTCGTCGAGCCTCGAGCCGGCCCAGCTCCAGGCTATGCGGGGCGTGTTGGCCTGCGTGCAGCGCCTGAAGGGTGACTACACCCCCGCCATGGTGGCCAAGGTGCTCACGGGCTCCACGGATCGTGCGGTGCGGGCATTGAAGCTCGATCGCCTGGTCACCCACGGCCTGCTCTCGTCCTGGTCGGCGTCGGAGGTCCAGGCTCTCATCGAGGCCCTGGTCCACGCGGGCCTCCTCGAGCGTCGCTACGTCACCCGTCCGGTCCAGGGCAAGCAGCGTACCTACGCCGTGGTCGGGCTCACGGATGCAGGCCACCAGCAGATCCTCGGGCGCGGTGGACCCCCCTCCGTCACCTTACCGGGCGCTGTGGTGGCGGCCCTCGAGCGGGACTCCGGCCGGTCCCGCCGGGCCAAGACCGCCCACCGCGCGTCACCGCCGGCCCAGGTGCAGGTCTCCGAAGACCTCCACAGCTACCTGCGCGACGTGCGTCGCCAGCTGGCCCAGGCGGCCGACGTGCCGGCCTACGTGGTGGCCTCCAACCGCACCTTGCGCGACATCGCTGCCCGGCGTCCTTCCAGCACACAGGCCATGCTCCAGGTCCACGGCATGGGCCCCAAGCGCTTCCAGCGCTTCGGTCAGCCGCTGCTGGATGCCGTGCGGGCCTGGGAAGGTGGCTGATCTCGTCATTGTCTGCTCCTTCCCTTGCGTTGGCTGCGGGCGGGGTTACCGTGCCCGCACCTCACTCGGCAGGAGCACCCCATGTCCAATCCAGCCCCTCGCGGGTCTGTTGGCGGTTTGTCCGCTCGTCCCCAGGTGGTGTCCAGCTACGCCATCACCATCGAGTACGAGGGGCAACGGCAGCGCCTGGTGATCGTGGCCGGCGACATCGCCCAGGCCGCGACCGTGGCGCTGGAGCGCCTGCGTGAGTGCGCCACCGAAGGCCGCGTGGTCTCCATCGAGTTTCTGGGCGAAGCGCTGGTGGGCGGCCCGGCCTCGTAGGGCTTAGTACTCGCACTCCAGCCCGGCGTCGTCGTCCTCTTCCTGGACGTCGGCCAGGTCGATGGCGCACTGGTCCTGGATCTCGGGCTCGGCGTCCAGGTAGGAGGCCTCGAGCACCTCGCAGTCGTACTGCGGATCGTCGGCGTGGCAGGTGCAGAGGTAGTCGACGTAGTCGTCGCAGGGCTCGTAGAAGCAGCCCGACAGGGCGACGGCGGCGATCGAGGCGAGGGCGATGCGAGCGCGGACCTTCATGGCTTCCTCCGTGATTCTTCTCAGGAGGATAACCCACCCGTTCTGTGTCCCGTTCCCTTGGAGGAAGCAGTGCTCCAGACGCTGTTGCTGCTCATCGTTCCCGCCCTGTCCCAGGATCTGGCCTACGACTGGTCACCCGACCAGCCTTTGCGCTACCAGGTCGAGGTCTACTGGCACGACTATCGGCGCCTCTCCACGGCCGACATGGCTGTGGTCTACGATCTGCTCACGTGGACAGCGCGCTTGGAATGTCAGCCCAGCGGAGCTCCCGACGAGCCGCTGCTGACCTGCGGCTTGCATGAGGATCGCATCCACCTGGGCGTGCGCCCCGAAGGGATCGAGGATGTGCAGCTGATCGAGGTCCCCTTCCACGGCGAGGTCGAGGTGCGCTTCTCGGAGCGAGGTCGGCTGCAAGCACTGGACGTCAAGGGTGATCGCAAGGCCTTCTGGGATGGCTACGCGGAGTTCTGGCAGTCCATGCTCGAGGGTGTGGTCTACTCGGACGCTGATCGGGAGCGTCTGGGC
>CAZHIK010001502.1:0-1992 GCA_964532635.1 uncultured Enterobacterales bacterium | reverse complement strand
GACGGCGACAGCATCAGCTACAGCTTCGCCTGGACCCAGGACGGGGCGGCCTACACCGGCGCGAGCACCACCACCCACACCGGCGACACGGTGCGGGGCGGCGCCATGGCGGCCACCGAGGTCTGGGAGTGCACGGTGACGCCTAGTGACGGAACCGATGACGGTCCTGACGCCAGCGTCTCAGTGGCGGTTGGCTGCGACGACGACGACGACGGGTACCTGTCTCTGGTCTGCTCCGGAATGGACTGTGACGACAACAACGCCACCATCAACCCCGACGCCACGGACACCTGGTACGACGGGGTGGACCAGGACTGCGACGGCTGGTCGGACTTCGACGCGGACGGCGACGGGCACGACAGTGACGCCTACGGTGGCGATGACTGTGACGACACGGACGCCACCATGAGCCCCAGCGCGATCGAGATCTGGTACGACGGAGTGGATCAGGACTGTGGCGGCGGGAGTGACTACGACGCCGACGTGGATGGCTACAACGCCACGAGCTGGGGAGGGCTCGACTGTGACGACAGCGACGCCTCCGTCAACCCGGATGCCGAGGAGGTCTGCGACTCGGGTGTGGACAACGACTGTGATGGCATCGTGGACTTCAGTGTCCCAACGGTCTATTCCACCATCCAGGACGCCATCGATGCGGCCTCGGACGGGGACATAGTCTGTGTGGATACCGGGACCTACTACGAGAACATCGACTTTTCGGGCAAGAGCATCCACGTGCTCGGCATCCTGGGCTCTGGCTACACCAGCATCGATGGTGGTGGCGTGGACACCGTGGTCAGCTTCATGAACCAGGAAGACGAGGACGCCATCCTCGAGGGCTTCACGATCACCAACGGCTATGGCGACCTCGGCGACGGCTACGGGGGTGGCCTGACCATTGGGGAGTACTCGTACTCGGGATGGAGGTACCCGGCGTCACCGACGCTGATCGACCTGGTGGTCACGCAGAACACCGGCGGTGACGCCGGTGGGGCCTTCGTCCTCGGGTCTCCCACATTCGAAAACGTCGAGTTTTCCGAGAACAGCGGCTTTGCTGGGGCGGTCTACGTGCACGCTCAGAGCTCGTATGTGGTGTCGTCTCCGGTGTTCTCCAGCGTGGACTTCGTGGGCAACATTTCTGAATCCGGAGATCAGTCGGGTGCGGTCTATCTCGAGAGTGCCACGGGGGAGTTTTCGGATGTCGTCTTCAGCGAGAACGTGGGAGGATTCACCGGGGCTGTGACCGCCTATTGTGACGGACTCCATCCGGGGCTCGTCATCAGCGATGCCATCTTCGAGGACAACACAGGAACGTACTCGGGGGGGATCTACGTCTCTGCCTGCAGCACCGCCATCGAGAACGCGAGCTTCGTGGGA
This sequence comes from uncultured Enterobacterales bacterium, assembly GCA_964532635.1. GTDB lineage: Bacteria > Myxococcota_A > UBA796 > UBA796 > JAFGLY01 > CALDOK01. The sequence goes on along the minus strand of CAZHIK010001502.1, from coordinate 615 downwards.
AACGAGGGAACGGCCTCCGACTCGGAGGCGGGCGCGCTGTACCTGTACCAGCAGTACTACGAGGTCACTACGATCGAGAACGTGGAGTTTCGCGACAACACGGCGTCCAAGGCGGGAGCGGTCGGCCTGTGGGGTAGCGGTCACACCTTCTCGTTCGACAACACGACGATCGTGGGAAACACCGGGGGCTACGGTGGGGGGATTCGCGGCTACAGCGCCGCCCTGGAGATGGACAACTCGGTCGTGTCGGGAAACACCGCGACCTATGAGGGGGGCGGCCTCCTCGTGTACTACGGCTCCGCCACGCTGCGGAACGTTGTGGTCACAGAGAACACCTCCAGCTTCGCCAGCGGCGGGGGCATCAGCTGCGACAGCGGCGCGAGCCTGAGCTACTCCGATGTCTGGGGCAACTACCCCGACGATTTCTATGGGTTCACGGATCCAACGGGCAGCGACGGGAACGTCTCCACCGATCCATTGTTCCTGGACACCAGCAGCTCGAGCGCTGCGGACTGGGATGTGCACCTCTCCAGCACTTCCCCGCTCATCGACGCCGGCGACCCCAGCCTCACCGACCCCGACGGCAGCACCAGCGACATCGGGGCCTACGGCGGC
>CAZHIK010001501.1:0-1999 GCA_964532635.1 uncultured Enterobacterales bacterium | reverse complement strand
GGGTGGGCGCTCCGCCGGCGGAGAGGTGAGCGTTGGCCGGAAAACGGCCAAGGGTGGGCGCTCCGCCGGCGGAGAGGTGAGCGTTGGCCGGAAAACGGCCAAGGGTCGGTGCGGTCGGTGTTCTGGCGGCAGTGAGGGGGCGTTGGCCGTTTGGGGGCCGGAAGTGTCAACCATGTGCCCGGTCCAGAGTGTCAACCAGGTGCCCGGTCTGAGCCCGAGAGCGTGGTAGCATCGCCGCCATGCTCCGGGCGGGGTGCCGGGCCGTGAGTCTTGGCGCCCGTTGACCCGGAAGGAGGACACCATGGCGAAGAACCCGGACCCCACGGCCGCGGGCGCCTACCGCATCGCCGAGCTGTTCGTGGAGCGCGCGCTGCGGGCGGATGACTCCATGTTCGATGCGGGGCGGGCGGTGTGGACCCGGGCGAACCTGGAGGAGCTGCACCGCTGCTTCAACCAGAATCCCGACGAGTCCAGCGCGAGCTTCATGGAGAAGTTTTCGTTGCAGCTGGCGGAGGCTTCGGACAACACCGTGTTGCTGGCGGCCGAGCTGTTCTGTGCGCACCTGAGCATCGCCCTGGACGTAGGGGGCGACAAGAAGCGCGAGAACGTGCGGACTGTGCTGGGCTGGATGAAGGAGCCGGTGGAGATTCACGCCGCGGTCGCCAAGGACCTGGACCACGGCATCTGTGCGACGGGTGTGGCCTTCAACACCTACCGGCCGTGGCAGCTGTGGCTGTTCATCGACTTCGCGCTCGCATGGAAGACCGCGCCCGACGGGCGGCGCACCACCTGGCTGGCTGATCCCTGGGCGTTCCGGGAGATGCTGTTCGCGGTGGAGCATCGCTCTGCCTACGTCCAGCGCCACGCCTTGCTGCACATGGTGCACCCCGACACCTTCGAGGACATCGTCAGCCGCACCCACAAGTCCAAGCTCGTGGCCGGCTTTGCCCACCTGGTGCCCGATCCCGAGGCCAACCAGGATCGCAAGCTGTGGGCCATCCGCCAGGCGCTGGATGCAGAGAAGGACGAAGGCTGGAGCTACTACAGTCCCGAGATGAGGAAGAAGTGGCTGGGGGAGAGCAAGCCCCGCAAGCGTCGGTATTGGGCCGGCGGGCATGACTGGGGCAGCGGTTCGCGGCTGGAGGCGTTCACCAAGAACCACTACTGGGAGATCGGCTATCCGCCGGAAGACGAGCGCTACGGGGCCAAGGTCACCTGGAAGGCGTTCCCCAAGGTGGCTGTGGGCGACTGGTTGGCCATCAAGGGCTACGGCGGCAACAACGACCTGCAGATCCACTACGTGGGTGAGGTCACCCAGATCTACCCCGACGAGGGGCGGGTGGACTTGAAGCCTCTGGACGTGCCGCTGTACCGCGACAAGGGCTGCAAGGGCCGGGGGGCGGGGAGCTGGCGCTACACCCTGATCGAGGTTCGACGAAAGGACATCATCGAGAAGGTCTTCCTCGGCAAGGCTCCGAAGAAGGAGGAGAAGCCCGAGACGGAAGCTGCCGAGACCACCGCGATCCTCCCGGTCTCCACCGAGGTGCCGGCCCACCAGGGCATCGAGGTCGACCTCAACCTCATCCTCTGGGGACCGCCGGGGACGGGCAAGACCTACAAGCTGCGGCATGAGCTCATGCCGATGTTCGAGACCTCGGTGGCGGGTAGCAAGCGGCCGCTGGTGGACATCGACTTTGGCAGCCTGACCTGGTTCCAGGTGCTGTGCCTGGCGCTGCACGAGCTGGGGGCGCCGACCACGACGGCGGAGCTACGGCAGCACCCCTACGTTCGCGCCCGATACGAGGCGACCGGGGGGAGGACCGCCATCAACCGGTTCCTGTGGGCTGCGCTGCAGCGCCACACCGTGGATGAGTCCGAGACCGTCTCGTACACCCTGCGGAGCGAGCCCAAGATCTTCGACAAGCGGCCCGACGGCGCCTGGTTCTTCGCCAAGCCCATTCCCGAGGAGATCGAGGAGCTGTACCGGGACCTGCACCCC
>CAZHIK010001500.1:0-2001 GCA_964532635.1 uncultured Enterobacterales bacterium | reverse complement strand
CCTGGGGAGCTTCGAGCTGGTGCCCGTGTTGCTGGGCGAGGTCACCCCCGACCGCGCCGGGCAGCTGGCGGACGCCATCCGACCGGAGCTGGGTCCCGGCGACCTGGTGGTGATCTCCACCGACTTCACCCACTACGGCGACCGCTTTGCCTACGCTCCTTTCGCTGGGGCCGAGGACCTACCCGGCGAGCTGTCGAAGCTCGATCGCGGAGCGTGGGAGCTGGCGTCCGGCCTTCAACCCCAGGCCTTCTACGACTACGTCTCCCGTACCGGAGCCACGATCTGCGGCAGGGCGGGCCTGCTCCTGGCCTCCACCATGGTGCCCTCCACCGCCACGGGCACCGAACTGGTGTACACCACCAGCGGCGAGATGACGGGCGATTGGTCCAACACCGTCAGCTATCTGGGCGGCCGCTTCGACGGCCCCGCCTGGTCGGGCAAGGGCCCTCAGACCGGCGTGGCCCGGCTGGTCTCCCCCGCCACCGCCGAGCTGCTGCTGGAGCTGGCGCGGCGGTCTCTCGAGCACTGGTACGCCCACGGTGAGTTGCTGAAGGTGGACCCCGCAACCCTGCCCGCTGACGCCCACACCGTGCTGGGCGCCTTCGTCACGCTCGAGAAGGGCCACAAGCTGCGGGGCTGCATCGGCGAGATCTCGCCCCGGCGCCCCATCTACGAGGCCGTGATCGCTCGTGCGGTCGACGCCGCGATCCACGATCCCCGCTTCAACCCGGTGGAGAAGAGCGAGCTGGCCGGGCTCACACTGGACGTCAGCCTGCTGGGCCCCACCCGCCGGGTGCCGAGCACCCGCTCGGTGATCGTGGGCCGCCACGGCGTGGTGATCTCCTACGCCGGGCGCTCGGCCACCTACCTTCCCCAGGTGGGCCCCGAGCAGGGCTGGGATCGCGACACCATGCTCAGCCACCTGTCCCGCAAGGCCGGCTTCCCCGCCAGCAAGCTGGGGGAAGCGAAGATCGAGGTCTACGAAGCCCAGGTGATGCGGGAGCACTGAGCTCTACAGGAACTTCGACAGCCGGTCGAAGAGCCAGCGCGGCACCCGCCTGAGCACGCCCAACACGATGGACATCTGCCACGGCACGTTCACCTCCCGTCGCCGGGCCAGGATGCCCGTGACGGCCTTGGCCGCGAAGGGATCGGCGTCCATCAGGAAGGGCATCCAGAATTTGTTCCGAGCCGTCAGCTCGGTGCGAATGTAGCCCGGGTGCAGGGTGGTCACGGCGATGCCCTTGCGCCTCAGAGAGCAACGCAGGGACTCCATGAAGCTGGACACCGCCGCCTTGCTTGCGCTGTAGGCGGCCACCGTGGGTAGCCCCACCCAGCCCGCGTAGCTGGAGGTAGCCGCCAACTGCCCGCGGCCGCGCTCCAGCATCCCTGGAAGCACCGCCGCCACGGCGTTGACCACGCCCTCGTAGTTGATGCGCATGATCCCGGCGACCTCGTGGGGATCGAGCCGGCTGACCTTGGTGGGCGTACCGATCCCCGCGTTGGCCACCATCAGCTCGCAAGGGCCCAGCTCGGCCTCGATCTCCTCGCAGGCCTCCCGTAGGGCCTCGGCGTCGCAGACATCGACCGTGCGCCAGGCCACAGCCCCGCCCAGCTCCTCCGCCAAGGCCTCGAGCGGCTCCGCGCGCCGGGCGATGAGCCCGAGCTTCCAGCCACGGGTGTGCAGCTGGCGGGCCATGGCCGCGCCGATCCCGGTGGAACCGCCGGTGATGATGGCCAAGCCAGGATCGCTCAAGGCTCCCCCCCGTCTCGCTGACCGTCACGATCTCGCTTCAGTGCCCGCCGCAGCGCCTCGAGGTGGTCCCAGGAGGCAGGCTTGTCGGCGCCCACCTGGCTCTCGAGCACCGGCCCCTGGTAGTGGGCGTGCAGCTCGAGCACCCGCTCCACCAGGCGCACGGGATCGTCGTCCACCACCATGCACTCGGGGCGCCAGCGACGCCCGGAGAGCGCCAGGACCTCGTCGAGCTTGTCCGAGACCCC
>CAZHIK010001499.1:0-2002 GCA_964532635.1 uncultured Enterobacterales bacterium | reverse complement strand
GTGCAAGGAGCCCAACTATGCGGCTCTGGAGCAGCGGATCACCAGCACACCGGGAGGCATGGGGAGCGCTCGGCCTGTCGAACTGCTTCACACCGTGGTGGCCCACATCCTGGAGCGAGAGCAGAACCAGAAGCTCGTTCAACTCATTCGACCGGCCCTTCAAGATCTTGCCGACGATCTCGGCTGGTCAGAGTGGTCGTCGCTGTACTCCGCTGAAGAGCAGCTCCATAGGCTCCTCAACACCGTTTTCGGCTCAGAATTGGTCGTAGCCCTGTCGCTGCCTCCGCGGCTTCGGGACGCCTACGAAGAGCGGGTGGCGATGTGGGTCCACGAACACCCGTTCCTTCGTGATGGGGCGACGCTGGCCAACGCCGTATTCGAGTCGTTCTTGTTTGCGCGGACTTTGTTGAACAGCGGTCCCTTCGCAGACATGGTGTCGAGCAGCCTAGGCGGTGCGGAGTACCGCCCGTCTCGGCTGCTTGCGGACTTCTACTTCTTTTTCGCGAAGCAGGGCGACGGGCGGACAGTCGCCGTGCGTCCACAGCATGTCGGCTTCCTCTACGATTCGCTTCTCGCTGCGGAGTCCGACCGTCTACACATTCGTTTCGTGCTGGACGGCACTGACCCAGATGACCTCATCGAAGGGGAGGACGATGTTCGGACAACGGTGGATGGCGAGTTTGAGCTCGTCGTGCCGGGGGAGCCCGAACCACGCACGACGTCCCTCGGTTTCACCATAGAGGTAGTGCCCTCCACCCAGCTTTCCTTCCGGCGGTACCTGCGAGAAGCATCGATCACCGTGCCTTGTTCGGTGGCCCTCGGGAACGGCTCGGGCGAGTATGAGCTGGGCCCGGCGGTGTTCATCAGAACCGGACGACTCGTGATCCATCCAAGGGCGCTCACTGTCGGAGGCCGAACTCGTCAGCGTCCTGGCGAAGTGGTCGACGATGGAGTTGTGCTTGAGGCGACCGAGTATGCGGGGAGCGTGGCGCAACGCCCAACTACGCATGTTGACCTTCAGGTGTCGTGGCCCAGCAGCGCGGCGTACCCGTGGACGGACTTCTCTGCGGAGCCGACTGGGGGCAGGACGAGAGGCGCGGCCTATCACGCGGCGCATCGACGGTTCCGCCGCATCGTGATGACCTTGCGGTCGCACAGCAAGGGCAGCTTGGCGCGGTATCGTGGCAAGGTCGAACACCAGCGGGTGCTTCAGGGCGAGGTCGGTGAAGCGCTCCTGGCGTCGCTGCTACGAGACGGAGTGCTCGAGCTTCGCGGGAGCTTCTTCCACTGGAACGCTGACCAGGCAGCGGAGCTGGTTGGCGTGTCCTGGATTGACTTGAGACGAGGACGGGCTTCTACAACCCTTGATGCGTACCTTGACGACTTCATCAGCTCGAACAGGCAGCTGTTCCAGTGATGGGTGCCTTGGCCCAGTGTCTGTCTGGGCTGGCAAGTCGTCGCGCGGCCTTTCATTCCGAGGCAGACTTCCAGCACGAGCTGGCCTGGGAGCTGCGTGCGTCAGGCTTTTCGTCGTCGGTCATGCTTGAGAGGCCCTTCCCCGTAGCCGAGAGAACCATCAACCTGGATATCGCCTTGTCGGGCCGGTCGGGACTTCTCGCGCTGGAACTCAAGTACTGGAAAAAGAGCCTCGATGCTCACATCGACGGTGAGCATTTCGCGTTGAAGGACCAGGGAGCCCATGACATCTCTCGATACGACTTCTGGAAGGACGTGCGGCGACTGGAGCAACTCGTCGATGCGGGGATGGCCTCTGCCGGGGCTGCCATCGTGATCACCAACGACCCTGGCTACTGGCGCCGAGGTCGGGGCGGGACCATAGACGCTGCGTTTCGTCTGCACGAGGGGCGAGTCGCCTCGGGCTGCCTCGCCTGGTCCGACCGGGCTGGCGACGGCACCACGCGAGGCCGAAGCGAGCCCATCGTTCTGCGCGGCGAGTATGTCGTTCGCTGGGCTGACTACTCCCAGCCTGCACCCGGCGTGG
>CAZHIK010001498.1:0-2002 GCA_964532635.1 uncultured Enterobacterales bacterium | reverse complement strand
TGAAGAGGCTCTGGGACGCCGATTTTTCTCTGCTGGGCTGCGCGTTCCGATTCGACCAGTTACGCGATCGCTGTTGGTCCTGTGGGTGTTCGAACGCCAGCGCAGGAAAGATGAAAGCGTGAAAGGAAGGCAGAACCCCGATTGGGTCGGGGCTCTTCCGGATACGGCGCGGGATTGAACACTAGGTTGGCCCCTTTGTCAAGTCTCCTTGGAGGCCGGTCGCTTCCCTCACGCGCGAGAGTGTAGCTCCCGCTACGGCTTTCGCCCGCTTCCCGCCGTCAGCCAGGATGTCATTAATTGTCTCGGGATGCGCGACGTAGCGATGGAAGCGCTCGCGGGGCTCCGCGAAGTGCGCCTCCATCAGCTCGAACAGCTCTTGCTTGGCGTGCCCGTAGCCCAGCCCGCCAGCGCGGTATCGCGCTGCCAGGTCCTCGGTCTGGGCAGGCGTGGCGAACAGCTGGAACAGCTCGAAGACGCTGCAGTTTTCCGGGTTCTTGGGCTCCTCCATCGGGGTGCTGTCGGTCTTGATGCGCATGATGGCCTTGCGCAGCTTCTTGGTTGGGAGGAACAGCGGGATGGTGTTGCCATAGGACTTGGACATCTTGCGCCCGTCGGTGCCCGGGATGGTGGCGACTTCGGGGCGGATGGCGGGCTTGGGCAGGCGCAGGACGTCACCGAAGTAGTGGTTGAAGGCCGTCGCCATGTCGCGGGCCATCTCCACGTGCTGCTTCTGATCCTTGCCTACCGGGACGACTGCCGAGTCGTAGGCCAGGATGTCTGCGGCCATCAGCACTGGGTAGTAGAAGGTGCCGCCGTTGATCTCGCTGCCCTTGGCCTCGGCGTCCTTGAAGGCATGGGCACGTCGGAGCATTCCGTAGGGCGTGACACAGGCGAGGAACCAGGAGAGCTCGCAGACCGCGGGAACGTCGCTCTGCTTGAAGAGGACGGCCTTGGTGGGATCGAGCCCCAACGCCAGCCAGGCGGCGGTGACCTCGATGTTGTATCGCTCGATGAGCTCGCGGGATCGCAGGGTGGTGAGCGCGTGGTAGTCGGCCATGAAGTAGAAGGCCTGGTGGCTGGCCGTCATCTCCAGGGCCGGTCGGATCATGCCCAGGTAGTTGCCGAGGTGGGGCATCCCGGTGGGCTTGATGCCGGTGAGGGAGCGCGGTGGCTGGCCGCTGGTGTTGTGCTCGGTCATGGATTCCTCGACGAGGTATGCGATCGCCGCGCTCATAGTCGCTGGGACGGGGGGAATCAAACCCGTGCGCACACGGCGCGCGCCTCCCTGTCGCCACCGGGCCGGGTGGAGGCCCGGGGCTGGTGTTTCGCAGCGGATTTTTTTAGAATGAGGTCATGCACCTCCTGGCCTTCCTTCCCGCTGCGTTTGCCCAGTCCGGCGGAGCCAAGCTCGGCTGGTTTGGGCACGGCAACAACACCGGTTTCCTGCTCGTCGCCTTGATGCTGGCGTTCCTGTTGCTGTCGAGGGTCCACCGACGCGAGAGCGGGAGCGGTGTGCGTCCGCCACCGCCCCGCCGCAATCCCGTCACCTACGAAGAGCTGGCACGCACCGTCTACCAGCTCGCCATCTCCTGTGACCTCAACGGATATCGCGGCTTGTTCCTGGCTGGAGGTGAGGCCGCTGCCGTGTTCGGGGAGCAGGTGGGCGAGGCCTACCTGAGCAACCGGAACCTCGAAGTCCTCGAGGAGAGCCTGGTCACCATCGGGGCCTACCTGGCGGACAACCCCCGCTACCACGGTGTGAAGCTGGAGGCCGATGATCGCCTGATCATGCAGGTGCGCCGCGCGGATGATCAGCTGCTCGAGATCGAGCTGGGCACCGTGGTGCGTGTGGGCGCCGTGGTTCGGCTGGCCGAGGCGCCCTACCGCGCCGCCTGATCCAGCTCCCGGCTCACCCTGAGCATCAGTGGTCGGAGCATCTCCCGCCCGCCGTGGGTGCGCGGCACGGGAGGCTTCTGCAGCGCTCCGGGGCGACACAGGCGCT
>CAZHIK010001497.1:0-2006 GCA_964532635.1 uncultured Enterobacterales bacterium | reverse complement strand
GGACCGTGGGGTTGTTTCCTACAGAAACGTCCTCGCTCGGGTTGCGCTGGTGGTGAGCTGAGAAGCCCATCCTCGCTGCGGATTGTTTCTTTCGAAAACACCGCCACGGTCCGGCCGCCCGCTGCGCTCGAGGTCAGGAACCGTGGTGAGGCTTCCGTTCGGGAGGGAGTAGTCGTGCCACGACCCGGCCGCGTCGAGCAGGCCGGGTCGTTGCTCATCACGTTGACTGGAGCACGGCACCCACCGAGGTTCGCAGGCGAGCGCCACCAACGTCAGCCCCCGCCACCTGGAGGGCCCGAGGTCGTCGAGGCCCCCGTTCTGGCGCTGGTGCCCTCGGTTGCCGTCGAGGCTGCCGTTCTGGCGCTGGTGCCCTCGGTTGCCGTCGAGGCGTAGGCCGCCGCTTTCGTGATAGCAGGCAGGCGATCCCCGAGGAATCACCCATGCCTGCGTTCCTGCTCGCGCTGCTGCTCCTCCTTCCTTCCACCGCCTTCGCCGCTGGCAACTTCCTCGAGGGGCAGGCCACCCTGCTCGAGCGCGGGCTGTCCTTCATCGGCATCTTCGTGATGATCGCCCTGGCCTGGGCCATGTCCGTGGACCGCTGGAACGTGCGCTGGCGGCCGGTGATCTGGGGTGTGGCCCTGCAGCTGATCCTGGGCATCATCGTGCTGTCACCCGGCCTGTCCGACTTCTTCTTCGTGGTGGTGGACGGGGGTGTGCGGCGACTGCTGTCCTTCTCCGAGGCTGGTGCCGACTTCGTCTTCCAGACCACCGAGATGCACCAGGTGGACGTGTTCAGGGGCGACCCGCCGGTCTTGGAGACCGAGACCTTCATCGGGCGCATCTCGCCGCCGGTCAAGACCTTCGCCTTCTGGATCCTCCCCACCATCATCTTCTTCTCGAGCCTGATGGCCATCCTGTACCACCTGGGCATCATGCAGCGGGTGGTGGTGGGCCTGGCCTGGGTCATGCAGCGCACCATGGGGGTCAGCGGCGCCGAGAGCCTGAGCGCAGCGGCCAACATCTTCGTGGGCCAGACCGAGGCGCCCCTGGTGGTCGCGCCCTTCATCGGCAAGATGACCCGATCGGAGCTGCACGCGGTGATGACCGGAGGCTTCGCCACCGTCGCAGGGGGGGTGATGGCCGCGTATGTGGGTTTCTTGAAGGACATACCCGGCATCGCCGGCCACCTGGTCACCGCGTCCATCATGAGCGCGCCGGCGGCGCTGGCCATCTCCAAGGTGATGTTCCCCGAGCGGGAGCAGAGCGCCACCGCCGGTGGCGCCTCGATCGCGGTGAAGAAGGTGGACGGCAACGTCATCGAGGCGGCGGCTCGCGGCGCCAAGGAGGGCATGGCCCTGGCCATCAACGTGGCGGCCATGCTGGTGGCCTTCGTGGGCTTGATCGCCATGATCGACTGGATGCTCACCTGGGTGCCCATCGGCTTCTGCGCGGACGGGGTGGCAGCGGGCTGGTTCATGGAGGGCTGCGACCCGCTGAGCCTCTCCAGGATCCTCGGCTGGCTGTTCAGCCCCATCGCCTTCGCCATGGGTGTGCCGTGGAGCGAGGCGGGCATCGTGGGCACGCTGCTGGGCGAAAAGATCGTGCTCACCGAGTTCATCGCCTACATCCACCTGGGCGATCTGATCAACAGCGCGACCCCCGTGCTCAGTCAGCGCAGCGCGGTGATCGCCAGCTACGCCCTGTGCGGCTTCGCCAACTTTGCGTCCATCGGCATCCAGCTGGGTGGCATCGGGGGCATCGCGCCCGAGCGCATGCGCGACCTGGCCTCCCTGGGCCTGAGGGCCATGATCGGCGGCAGCTTGGCGGCCTTCATGACCGGGACCATCGCCGGGATCCTCATCGGCTGAGACCTCTCCGGGTGGTGCCATGCTTGGCAAACTGACCAGTCAGTTTGCTCTCGCGGCTCCCGGCGAGGGGTGTCACATACTGACTGGTCAGTCAAAAGTAAGCATCCAGGCCTGTTTTCGCTGGGCTGTCAGCTTGAC
>CAZHIK010001496.1:0-2007 GCA_964532635.1 uncultured Enterobacterales bacterium | reverse complement strand
TTCCAGCTAACACCACGGCAGGCGCCCAGTGCCCGCCCCACCATGGCCCGAGACGTCCACTGCAGTTGGCCGAGCCACGGGAAGCCCACCGATCTGGAGACACTCGACCCAGGGTCGCCGAGACGAGGCGGAAGATCCGCACGGTCTCGCCCCTTCAAGGCCGGAATGGCCGCTTCACCGTGTCCTCGCGCAGCAGGAAGAGCGTTCGGAATCGATCGTTGGGCAGTGGCGCGGTCCAGGTAGTGACATCGGTTCCTGCACCTGAGATGCGCGACACGGCACGACGCTCCCAGCTCTGCTCCGATGCTGGTGCCCAGGAGCCCTTCTCGTCGCGAAGAGTCTTCATGAGCCCATCGACGTGACGATGGGCGTTGGCGGGCTCCTCGTACAGGTCCGATGTCCTCGAAGGCGGCGGTGCGTATTGGACGCCTGTGAGCTTCCAGGCCAACCCCTCCCAGCCCTGGTCCACGGGGGCCCGGGACATCACCACTGCCACCTGCTCGACCCAGGGCCTCAACAGAGGCGCAGGGATCATCAACTGGAGGTCGTCTCCACCCAGGTAGAGGAGGTCCACCGGGACCATCCAGGCTTCACGCTCGGCCTGGGCGTACATGTGCTCCATCAGCCTGGCCAACGAGTCGAGCAGCAGGTCGATGAGGATGCTCTCCAGCGAGCTGCTGAGCCCGGGTCGTGACAGGGGAGGCGTGTTCACGAAGGCCTCGCCGATCCCTGTGCCGTCCACACGGACCAAGACGTGGTCGACGTATTCCTTCCTCTTGTCACGAGTCCGTATCCACACGGTCTCGTTGCTTCCCGCTGGCAGGGCTTGCATTCTCGGACCCATGTGGCTGGATGCCGCAATGCGAGGCCCGAGCTCTGTGTCACAATCGAGCCTGCCAACACAGCGCTCTGCCAGGCGGTAGCGCAACCCCTCGGAGGTGAGCTGCCGCCATGACTTCCCCGCCAGCGCGTAGAGCATGGCCCGCGCGCTGTAGGCCTCGTCGGGGCGAACCTTCTTGTTCAAGGCCAGCCAAGGCATATCAACGGCCGCGGCCTCGTCCCCACGAAGGCCGATCCTTCCCCGCAGCCCCCAGCATGTCGTGACCTCACTGACAGGGTGGGCCTCGAGGTTGACCGAGAGCGCATCGCGCTCGACCTGGTAGTCCTTCTTCAACACCTCATCGAACATCCCACGCTCGGTGGCGTAGGTGTGCAGATCCGTGTCGCTCACGCGCGCGTAGATCGCCGGATACACCGGGCCGGGGTCGTCATCGAGCGCCTCGCAGATGGCCACGAACGATCCGATGAGAGGCAACCTGGCGGCCACACCAGCGCAGCAGATTCTCCGGAACAGCTTGTTGGCATAGTTGTTCCCAGCTGGGAGGTCCCGGTGAGCAACCTGGACGAGTGCGTCGGAGTCTCCGACCACAAAGGACCGCGCCGGCTCGTCGATCTGCAGCTCACGCAGCATCGCAGTGCTGCGCATCGACCAGGCGCTCAGGCCCCGGACGAAAGACAGCTGTCGGCCCTGAGCCAGGAAGCTCTGCACCTTGCGGGTCTTGCTCTGAGACATGTAGACCGGCACGGCTTCCAGGGCCCTGGCGGCCGCGACCACCTTCGCATCGAGAGGCTCCTGCTGTTCCTCGGGTTTCCACGCACGACGGGCCAGCGCGCTGGCGAGCCAGGCCGCTGCTGGGACGACCTTCTCGACGCCACCCTTCTGACTGGGGTGAGGCAGCACGAAGTTCAGCGACGACACACTGCTCTCGGGGGTGTTGAGCGCCAGCAGGTCATAGGTGCGCTGCAGCCAGCGCTCCACGTCGAGCACACGTCCCGCGCTGGAGTCGCCCACATGGAGCTCGCCTCCTTGCTTCCGGACCCACGCGCTGCCTGACCGCGACACAGCTACCGAATAGACTGCCAGCTTCACCAAGTGTTGGATGACCGTTCGCCAGAACCTAAAGCGGAAAACACCGGCAGCACAACCCGCGGGGCAGCACTTGTCCC
>CAZHIK010001495.1:0-2008 GCA_964532635.1 uncultured Enterobacterales bacterium | reverse complement strand
CACGGCACTGGCAGACCCAGCGCCGCCGCGCCCGCAGGGAGGCCGAACATGCCGCCTGAGGTGTTCCACCAGGACCGCGAGGGACAGCGCGCTTTCCCCATCATCGTGGTCACCGTGGCCATGCTGGCCATGCTCTTCAACGGCCAGCGGGGCATGCAGTCCACCATGGTGCTCTGGGCCTCGTGGACAGTGCTCTGCTTCGGCTGCCTGCCCATGGCCGCGGGGCTCGCGCTCGATGGCTGGCGTCGGAGTGCAGCGCGGCTGTGGGCGCTGCTGGCCCTCGCAGCTGCCCTGGTGCCCCAGATCGCGGTCACCTGGGTGCCGGGGGGCAAGGAATGGACCAAGGACCACCCGCGGTTCCTGCTGGTGGCGGTGGCCCTCAACGTCGGCTTCCTGGTGCTGGGCGCTCTGCACGGCCGCGTGGATCTGCGGCGGTGGGGCGTGGGTCTGGGGGACTGGCGCTGGTGGATGCCCCGAGTGGGGCTGCTGGTACTGGGCTGCTTCGCCATGGTGGCGGTCTGGTTCGCGATCGATCCCGCCATGGCCGAGTACTACCCCAGCGAAGAGCAGGCTCGGGAGAGCGTCGGCGGGCTGCTGTGGGTCTGCGCGGTGTTCGCCTTCTACATGGTGGGCTGGGAGAGCTTCTGGCGCGGCAGCCTGCTGTTCGGGCTCGCGCGTTGCTGGGGTCCCCTGGCCGCGATCCTGTTCGGGGGCCTGCCCTTCTTCTTGCTCCACCGCGGCAAGCCCGAGACCGAGATGATCGGCAGCTACGTGGTGGGTTGTCTGCTGTCCTGGTTCTGCTTCCGTGGCCGCAGCATGTGGCCGGGGGTGATCATGCACGCGGTGCTGACGCTGGGCGTGCAGGTGGCGGGGTACTGGATGATGTGAGCGCAGCCCGGGATCAGCGGGCCCTGCGCAACCACTCCTTCAGCGCCTCGAAGAATCCCTCGCTCGCCTGCCGCTCCCGCCACGGGTGGTGGCCGCATCGCTCGATCTCGCTGTACTCCAGTTGGGGCATCCGCCGCCGCAGTGTGTCGCGGATCATCGCGCCGGGGTGTGGGTCGTGCGCGCCGTGCAGCATGAGCACCGGGCAGCGGATGGCGCCGAAGGCCGCGGGGTAGGTGCCTCGCTTCTGGAGCCGGATCATGTCCTCCCAGGTCTGCCGGTGGCCGCGGGCGTCACAGATGGCTCCGCTGGGCTCTGGGGGCAGGGCGTCGAAGTCGTACAGGGGGGCCAGGAGGGTGCCGCTGCTGCCCAGGGCCTGGTCGGCGTCGGCGCTCGCTGCCGCCAGCGCTTGGAGACCCGCGCGAACGGTGGGGGTCATGCGGAGGTCGATGATCCGCATGAGCTCGGCCCGCGCGCGGGTGTCGAAGGTCCCGCAGCCCACCAGTGCGATGCGGCTCACACGTCCAGGGTGGGCGGCGCTGAAGGCCAGGGCCAGCATCGCCCCCCAGGAGTGGCCCACCAAGGCGGGGCGGTGGCCGAGCAGCTCCCTGTCGAGCATCGCGGACAGGTCGTCGACGTGGTGCTTCACCGACAAGCGCCCACCTGCTGCGCGTCGCTGGAAGGGCTCGAGGACCATGAAGTCATCGGCCAGGCCGATGGCGAGGCCTCGGGCGCTGCCGGGAGCACCCGGTCCGCCGTGCAGCACCACCACGGCAGGACCGTCGTGGCTGTGGCGTCGGATCTCGATGGGGGTAGGGCCGCTTGAGGGCGTGCTATCGTTCATCGGCTCACTCTTCGTGGAGGCTTCGTGGACTGCCGAAATTGCTCGGGCCCCATGATCCCGGTTCAGGACGGTGCCTACCTGTATTGCGAGTACTGCTCGAGCCTCCACTTTCCCGACTTCTCCGAGGACAGGGTGGTGGCCCTGGGGCGTGTGGGCAGCCTGGACTGCCCAGTGTGCAGCGAGGTCCGGCTGCACCAGGCCACCATCATGGGCCAGCCGGTGCAGCATTGTCCAGAGTGCCAGGGCCTGCTGACCAACCTGTCGAGCTTTCGCACCATC
>CAZHIK010001494.1:0-2011 GCA_964532635.1 uncultured Enterobacterales bacterium | reverse complement strand
ATGAAGGCCAGGATCTGCTCGAGGGCCGCGTCGCCCGCCGGGGTGTCCCGGGCCGCGAAGCCGTGCACGTCGTAGGCGCCGGTGTCGGGCACCCGGTACTGCTCCAGGGCGGTGGCCCCGATGACGGGCCCCTCGTCGTGCTCGAGGTCCACGATGTCCTCGAGGCTCGGATCGATCTGCACCGCGCCCAGGGAGCCGGCCAGGATCTCGGTGCAGATGTTCTGCAGGATGGGATCCCCCATGCTCTCCTGCAGCAGGAAGACGGAGTCCTTGGCCTGTGCGGCCTCGATCCAGTGGGTGCCGTCCACGTCGTCCCAGGCGCCCTGGCCCATCACCATGGCCAGCTGCTCGTCGATGGGATCGTCGTAGCTGGTGCCCAGGATGAGCCGCAGGAACTCGTCCCAGGTCAGCGAGTCGGGGATCATGTGGGTCCAGCCGGCTCCGGGCACGTTGAGCACGCCGTGCCGGATGCTGGGGTGGGCCGCGCTGTAGACGATGCCCATGGTGCCCCCCAGCGAGCCGCCGACCCAGACCTGGGCGTCCACGTCGGGTCGTCGACCCGCGGCCGGGTTGGCCTCGCCCCCCAGGGTCTCGGCGGCCAGGGTGTCGCCCAGGCTGGAGTCCAGGGCCGCGCTCACCGCCATGCCATCGGCGACGGCTTGCAGCAGGCCCGCGGTAGAGCGGCCCGAGCCCTCCAGGAACAGGCCCAGCCCGGTGAAGGTGTCGATCACATCGTCGCCGGTCCAGCCGGTGAAGCGCAGGTTGACCTTGCCGAAGCCCTCGGCGGCCAGTGCCTCGTCAAAGGCGTCGTCTTCGAGCTGCCCCCCGGTGCCGTGGCCGTACATCGCCACCGGCCAGTCCCCACTGCCGGCGGGAATGCAGACGCGGAAGGGCACGTCGTGGGTGCCCTGCTGCACGGGCATGTCCTGCTCGTCCAGGCCCAGGCCTCCATCGATGGTGCGGAAGTACGGCAGGTCGGTCAGGCTGCCCATCACCACGGCGATCAGCTCGTCGTCGCGCCACTCGATGCTGTCGATCTCCACGCTGGGGCCCGCCAGCCCCGCGGCCCAGGCGGTCTCGACCATGGCCTGGCCTCGCTTGGTGGCGTCGAGCTGGGAGCGGGTGGTGAAGTCCCAGACCCGGAGGACCCGGTTCGTGTCGATGCCCTGCTCGGCCAGCAGGGCGCGGGTGGGGGCGTGGTAGGCCGTGATCGCGGCTTCCTCGGCGTCGGCGGGCTCCACCAGACCCAGGGCCAGCTGGGTGTCCCGCTCCACGGGCAGAGCGCCGCCGTCGGCATCGGTCAAGCTGTCCAGCAACACAGCCACACAGTCGGCGTTGGGGGGTAGGGCCCGAAGCGGTCGTCCGACCATCATGCTCTCGGGCCGACTGGTGCTGCCGCCCTCCCGCAGCTCGGTACGGAGGGGCCAGGACGTTCCGTAGTGGGTGCTGCCGGGCTGGGCGACGATGAGCTGCAGCGAGCCCTCCAGGCTGCCCGGATCCAGGACCGCTTCGAAGCCGGTTGCGATCCCGGTGATTCGAGAGAAGCCGTCGGCCCGGTTGGCGAAGGTCGGGTTGTCCTCCACGGGCCGCTCGATCTCGTTGACAGCGACGCGCAGGCCCGTCTCGGTGGTCCCATCCTCCACGGTGAAGCGGCTCGAGGGCCAGGGCAGGTGGCAGCGTACGGGGTCCTGGTCGTCGCAGGAGGCGTAGATGGGGGCGCGCTCACCGGGCTGCCGATCCGGTGGAACGGGCACGGCCGAGTCGTCGGCAGGATTGCAGGCCAGGAGCAGGAGGGGGAGGAGCATGGGTTCCCCATGGCGCGGGTCCGGTGGATGATACCTCGTCCCGCCGCGGGAGGGCGACGACGTCGGGGCCGGCCGGTGCTACCCTGGCCTGGCTGGAGGTGCCCATGTCCGACGAGCCCATCCGTCAGGCCGAACCCCTCGCCCGCTATCGTTCCCCTGTCTACCCCACACGGGATCAGCTGTGGGCCCGGCCGCGCTTCCTGCCG
>CAZHIK010001493.1:0-2014 GCA_964532635.1 uncultured Enterobacterales bacterium | reverse complement strand
GAGCCTGGTGGACGCGGGCAACCCCTCGAGTGCCTACGACGACGCCGACGGCACGACAAACGACATGGGCGCCTTCGGTGGGCCCAACTCCGACTGGGACTAGCCTCGAGGAGAGGCAGCCTGGGCATGAGCGGGAGGGGATGAACCCCTCCCCCACATCGGCCTGGGCGGGAGTGTAGGGGCGGGGTTCACCCCCGCACGCCAGGGGAGACAGCGAACAGAGCGCGCAAGGCGACACGCTGCTCATCGCCTTGGGCCAGCTGCTGGATCATGCGAAGCCGGGACTCCCAGTGACCGATGGTCCAGAAGGCGTCCGCGGGTAGCTCTACCAGTGGGATCCCCTCCTCGCTCTCGTTCAGCGGGCAGATGTCCCGGTACTCGAAGCCTCCACCCTCGCCGTCGGGCTCCAGCCAGCGCAGGGGAAGGCCCTGGGTGCGACAGACGTAGGGGCGCTGGGGGTAGATCCTGCAGCCCCCCTCCCCGTCCAGGAACGCGCAGGCGCCCGTTGGATGGGGCTCACCCTGGGCCAGAAGCGCGGTGTGGTGGTGGCGGATCCGCTCGGCCTCGATGGTGAAGACGGTGAGATCGTCCTGGCAGCAGCGGCTGCAGCCCAGGCCGCAGCCGGAGGGGTGGCCCCAGCGCTCCGCCATGGCGGTGGCGTAGCCTGCGGAGCGCTCACTCACCTCGCGGTGAAGCTGGGCGAGGGACTCGAGGGAAGTGTTCATGCAGAGGTCTTAACCAAACGGTTGACATGATGCTAACCATACGGTTAGTTTAACCGTACGGTCAATCCCAGAGGAGTCCCCATGACTCGAGAACCATCGGCCGAGACCCGCGACCGCATCCTGGATGCCGCGGAGCAGGCCTTCTCGGAGCACGGCCTGGCGGGCGCGCGAGTCGCGGCCATCGCCAGCGCTGCCGAGGTCAACAAGGCCATGCTCTACTACTACTTCGGCTCCAAGGACGGGCTGTACACCGCGGTGCTGGAGCGCATGGCCGACTCCATCGTCGCTATGGCGGACCGAGCCATGATGAGCTCCGACGCCCCTCCCGAGCAGCGCCTGTTCCAGTTCGTCGAAGGTTATCGGGACCTGCTGGGCGCCCGGCCCCGCTTCTTGCGCATCGTGGTTCGGGAGCTGCTGGCAGACGGCGGAAAGCTCGTTCCCCTCTTCTTCGCGCGCGCCCCCCACATCATGGGCGCCTTCTGGCAGTGCGTGCGCGAAGGCCAGGCCGCCGGGACCATCAACCCCGATCTCGACTTCCGGGTGGTGATGCCCGTGCTGCTCGCCCCCTACATCATGTTCAACGTCGGTTCCACTGTGCTCGCGGGTCGGGTGCCCCTCGATCCCGAGCTGGTGCGTTCCATGTTCCAGGACACCGCCATGGCCATCGCCCGCGATGGCGTCCTCTGCAGCCCTCCCAAGGAGGAAGCATGACCGCTCTTCTTCTCGTCGCCCTGCTCGCCTGCACCAGCGGCGACAACCTGCCCGACACCTACACCGGCACTGTCGAGGTCACCGAGGTCGAGGTGTCCCCTGTGCTACCCGGCCGCATCACCGGCATCGCGGTGGACCGCGGCGACAAGATCGAGGAAGGCCAGCTGCTCTTCGAGCTGGACACCAGCATGATCGAGCTCGAGCGCGTCGCGCGCGAGGGCCAGGTCAATCAGGCCCAGGCCGGCATCGAGACCACCCAGGCCCAGGCTCGCGCCGCTGGCGCGCAGGTCCAGACCCTCCAGCGCGAGCTGGAGCGCGTGCGCAAGCTCGAGACCGCCGGTGTCGGCACGGCGCAGCAGGTCTCCACCCTGAGCGGCCAGCTCGACGGCGCGCTGGCTCAGCAGGCCGCGGCTCGCAAGGGTGTAGCCCAGGCCGAGGCGCTCAAGAGCCAAGCGGAGGCCGCGGTCGCCCTGGTGGACAAGAAGCTCGAGGAGTCCACGGGCTACGCGCCGGTGGCCGGTGTGGTCCTGTCCCGCAACCGCGAGCCTGGAGAGGTGGTCGGCGCGGGCATGTCCGTC
>CAZHIK010001492.1:0-2015 GCA_964532635.1 uncultured Enterobacterales bacterium | reverse complement strand
ATCCAGGGCGACGGCTTCTTCGTCCTCGAGGGCGACGACGGCACCCAGCGCTACTCTCGGGACGGCAGCTTCAACACCAACGCCGACGGCGAGATCGTCAACGCCTCCGGCATGCTGGTGGGGCCTGGCATCCAGATCCCCGACGGCGCCGACAGCCTCACCATCGCCCAGGACGGTACGGTCAGCGTGACCTACGCCGACGACGCCTCGGAGCCGGTGGTCATCGGCACCATCGAACTCATGGACTTCGTCAATCCCGGCGGCCTGCAGGCCATCGGCGGCAACATGTACCTGGCCACGCCCGAGAGCGGCGAGGCCCTGCCCATGGACCCCAGTGACGGCGAGGTCGATCTGCAGCAGGGGTTCATCGAGGCCTCCAACGTGGACGTCGCCGAGGAGCTGGTGGCCATGATCGTGGCCCAGCGCGCCTTCGAGCTGACCAGCAAGGTCATGGAAGCCGCCGACGAGACCATGCAGACGGTCACCAACCTCAAGCGCTGATGTCCCCCGCGGCCCTCGCTCTGCTGCTCTGTCTTCCCGTCCGAGGGGAGCAGACGGGCCTCGAGAGGCTCGAGGTCGCGCTGCGTGAGCACGTCGCGACCCGGCTGGAGCTGGATCCCCAGGACGTCGAGATCTTGCACCTGGGCGTCGCCTCGCTGCCCCCCTGCGCGGACAGCGCGCGAGCGGAGCTGTCCAGCGCACCGTCCGAGCGCTTCCGCGGCCACGCCGATGTCCGCGTGGAGCTCTACGGCGAGCAGGACGCCTGTACGTCCCTCCGCATCCGCCCTCGCGTCCGCACCTGGGTGGAGGTCCCCGTCGCGACCAGCGCCCTGCAGCCTGGCCAGGAGGCCACCTGGGAGCTTCGCCGGGTGCCCCTGGGCCGCACCGCCGGTTCCGTCCTGGAGCCCGAGCGGCTCGCCAGCACCCGCTGGCTGGCCCGCACCACTATCGCCGAGGGCGAGCCGCTGACCGACCTGGTCCTGCGCGCCCGCCCCGACGCGGCCTCGGGCGAGCAGGTCCAGGTGTTGGCTGGCTCCGGCGGCCTGCTGATCGAGACGCCGGGCCGCCTGATGGCCGACGCCTTCGTCGGCGAGAGCGTCCGCGTGGCCAACCTGGCCACCAAGGGCGTACACGAAGCGATCCTGTTCGCGCCAGGCTGCGTCGCCACCGGCGACGTGACCCCCCGCATGAAGGAGGTCTGTCCCCATGTCCGAAGCCACTAGCCTTCGCCCCCTCGGCTGGTTCACCCTGGCGATGCTGCTGATGAGCAACCCCGCCATCGCCCAGGACGACACCCCTGCCGCCGCCCCCCAGGAGCAGACCGAGACCCAGGAAGACGCCGACGAGGAGAGCGAGGCCGAGGCCGAGCCGCGCCCCACCGCCGAGCTGCCCGACGCCACCGCGCTCCTCGAGGATCCCGCCCCGGGGCAGATCTGGTCGGAGCGCAGCGCGCGGGCCCTGCTGGGCCAGGACGGAAACACCCGCGAGGTGGGCGACCTGGTCACGGTGAACATCTACGAGTCCACCTCCACCTCCCTGGCCGCGGACACCGAGACCAGCCGCAAGAGCACCATCGGAGCCAAGATCGCCGCCCTGCTGGGCCTCGAGAGCAGCATCATCACCGCCAACCCGAACATGGGCCCCGAGATCTCCGTGTCCACCGAGAGCTCGAGCAGCTACTCGGGCAGCGGCACCACCTCCAGCACCACCAACCTCCAGGGCCAGCTGACCTGCGAGGTGGTGGAGGTGCTCCCCACAGGCAACCTCCGCATCTACGGCTCCAAGGCGGTGCGGGGAAATCGCGAGGTCCGCCACCTGCTGCTCGAAGGCACGGTGCGGCCGCGGGACATCCGGGCCGACAACACCGTGGACTCCTATCTGCTTGCCGACGCGCACATCGAAGTGAGCGGCCAGGGCGTGCTCAGCGACAAGCAAGGCCCCGGCATCGGGCAGCGGCTCATCGACCGGGTGTGGCCCTTCTAAAGTAATTTCTACGGAGCGAGCTTGCGCCGGCA
>CAZHIK010001491.1:0-2016 GCA_964532635.1 uncultured Enterobacterales bacterium | reverse complement strand
GTGCAGGACTCTTCCTGGACGACGGACACGCCATGCTCTTCGGCAACACCTTTGCGAACAACGCCCCCGACCTCCTCGTACAGGGCGAAGCCTGCCATACTCCGCAAGAGGAATACCTCTCGGTCGCGAACAGCGACATTTGCCCAGAGTGGGACCAGCCCGCCTGTCCCCTGGCGTTCGCTCTGACCCTGGAGCTCGCCGAGCTTCCCGATGAAGGCGATCGTTCACCGACGCGAGTGCCCCCACCCAGGTTCCCACGCCCCCACCCGCTGCAGCGGTCGTCCCCGCTGCGAGTCGCCCCTATTGTCTTCACCAACCTCGAGACAGCAGAGCGATGACGCCTCGCATCCTCAGTCTCCTCGCGGCCGCAACGCTGGTCACAGCCTGCAACAACGAGCCTTCCAGCCGGAGCGACACCGGCGACGACGCCACCTGCGATCCCGGCCATATCGCGGACCGCGGCAGCTGCGTCCCCGAGGCCTGCGGCACCGGGACCTGGGGGGACCTCGAGGTGGATGAGAGCACGGTCTACGTGGACATCGGGGCCGAGGCCGGTGGGGATGGCACGGAAGAAAGGCCCCTGACCTCCATCCAGGCCGGGCTCGACCTGGCGGGAAGCCGCGGCGGCGGGATGGTGGCGGTTGCGTCGGGTTCCTACCCGGAGACCCTCGCCGTGACGACGGACCACGCCGGGGTGCACCTGGCGGGGCGCTGCAAGGAGTTCGTGATCCTGGATGCGAGCGTGGGTGACTCCAACACGCCCGGCATGTCGATCCAGACCCAGTACGGAGCACTGGACATCTCGGGCCTGACCGTCACGGGCTCGAACAACCTCGGGATGTACGTCGGATCTGGTGTGGTGCGGCTGGTCGAGGTGAAGGTGGAGGAGAGCGCCTACGTGGGGATTGGAGCCCATCGCGCCAGCCTCGCTGCGCCCACCGAGTTGACCCTCGAGCACTGCGAGCTGACTCGCAACACCGGAACAGGGATCTCCATCAAGAGCGCAGGGATCCTGGTGCAGCTCATCGACACCACGATCCAGGGCACCCAGACCATGGCGGACGGAACCTTCGGGTACGGCATCGAGGCCGGCTCGGGTGCCTCGGTCGAGGTCGTCCGATGCGTCCTGGAATCCAACACAGACATGGGGACAATGATCCAGGACGAAGGCACCCAAGCCCTGTTCAGCGACACCGTCATCCGCAACACCCTGCCCATCGGAATCCTCGGGGATGGAATAGGAATCGGGATCAGGTACGGAGCCGCACTGGTGATGGAGGGCTGCCGGCTGGAAGGAAATTCTACCGCAGGGCTGGTGGCTGGGGGCACGGGTACCCAGGTCGTGCTGGATGACACTGTCATCGAGGGAACTCAATGTGCAGCCGACGGTACCTCCGGAGGGGGGGTGAACATCTACGGAGGCGCGGCGCTCGAGGCGTCGTGCTGCGATCTGAACAACAACAGATCAACGGGCATCTGCCTTGGGGACTACGGCACCGAGGCCACACTGCAGGACGTCCTGGTCCGGAACACCCGCACTGACGAGCAGGGGCAGTTCGGGTACGGCATCGATGTCAACGGGGGGACGGTGCTCGGGATGGAGCGATGCGAGCTGGTGGGAAACACCATGGTCGGGATCCTGGCCCGCGAACCCGGAACCCGGATCGCCCTGAAGGAGGCGGTGATCAGCAACACCCTGCCCGGGGGCAGGAGCCGCGTTGGGGTCGGGATCGTGGTCAAGGAGGGCGCGAACCTCTCAGCGGTGGACTGCTCCCTGATCTCGAACACGGGAACGGGACTGTTCGCCATATACTCGGGGACCCAGGTCGAGCTCCGGGACACCAGCATCGAGCACACGATGACGGGACTGGGCGAGCAGGGCGCCGTTGGCATCGGCCTGCTCGCCCAGGGCGGCGCATCGGTCCGGGCCTATGGCCTCCAGCTCGAAGACAACGAGGGCCCGGGCATCTACGCAGTCAATGAAGGAACCGAAGTGGTCTGCAGCGGCTGCTCGAT
>CAZHIK010001490.1:0-2018 GCA_964532635.1 uncultured Enterobacterales bacterium | reverse complement strand
CGAGCAGGACTTCGCCGAGCTGGACCGGCGACAGCGCGAGAGCCTGCTGGACGGCGTGGACATCATCATCGCCGGCTCCACGGCTCTCGAGACCCTCGCCACGGTGAACCTCGAGGCGGTCGAGCGCGGCATCCCGGCCGTGTTCATGGGCGCCGACTCCATCTCCGACGGCGGCCGGGTGGTGGCATACCTGCCGGGCCGGACCGGCTGCTATGGCTGCGCGGCGTACGAGCACTACCTGTCCCACGAATTGGGCGTGCAGCCCAGCTCCCAGCCTCCCGAGGCCTCGGTAGGACGTCTGGACCGCTCGATGCTCGGCGCCATCGCGGCACAGCTCGCGCTGGGCATCCTGGAGCGAGATCGCTGCAGCCACGCCGGCGGGCTGTTGGAGGGCGTGGGCAACTGCACCGACATCACAGTGGGCTCCGCCTCCATGGGCCCCGGGGCCGAGTGGCAGGAGAATCCCCCGGACCCCCGCTGCCCGGTGTGTGGGGAGAATGTGGTGCGGTGAGGGGGGGAAAGGACGGCGTCGGTAGGGCGGTGGTGGCGCCGTTCTTCTGTCGCTCGGGGCTCCGGTTCATGGTTGCCGCTGATGGCGAGCCGATCACGTCGGTGACTGACGATGGACGAGAGGTGGTCGCTTGCGTCTGGATTCGGTCGTATGGTCGGCCATATTGGATGATTATCGAACTTTCTGGCTGGCGGAAGGGGTGGTGATGAGGGCGTTCGTGGAACGAATGACGGCGTTGGTCGCCTAACACCGACCACATCCCGATCTCCACGCATTGTACTGATGGCGCCGGCCTACCCTGGCCTACCGCCCATGGGAGGGGCGATCACCGAGGATGATGCCTGCCCATCCGTCAAGATCACTTCCCTCAGTCGCCTGCTCCGCCAACGCAGCGACGACCAGTCGAATCTCATCATCGCTCTTCACAAGCAGGGCCTCGAGACAGCGCGACGTGCGAATGGAGGCCGACCTGCCAGAGATCTCTGGCATTCCGTGGCCAACGAGGACTGCATTAAGGTCTTCGCGCAGGGCTGCTGTCAGGCGCGATTGAAGGAGGCCCGACAGGGTTTCAAGATCAGAGGTAACTTCCGGGCGTGACTCGCGGACTACGCGCAGGATTTCCGCTGGACTCCGAGCCTGTTTCTTCTTCCTCTGCGGCGGTTTCTGCGGCCGTGTTCCGCTCCTTCGCCCAGCAGCAGCACCAGCCTCTAGAAGTGATGCCAGGGTCTCTACCAACTCTGGCGACCGTAGCGCAGCTGCCAGCTTCTCACATTCCTCGGGTCCATGCTTGGCCACGAGGCGAGCCAGGTCCCGAAGGAGGCCGACATCGTACTCTCTACTCACAGGCCTACCTCCAGGGCCACAGCCTTCGCGAACTGGTGGAACTCTGAGGCCACCTTCCTGCGCGCATACGATGTCCAGAAGATCGGCTTCGTCTCGCGGGCGCTCTTGGGGTACGACCGCGAATAGCGAACCTCTTCATCGAAGACGGGCCAGCCTTGGTTGTTCGCGAATGCCCTGACCTCCTTCTTGGCGATCAGCTCCTCCGGTGAGTAGTCGGTGGTCGCGTTGAACACGATCCCCAGAACACCGACGGTCTGGTCGTCGTTCTGCTGCTCGAACTCATCGATGGAACGGGCAAGCAGTGGCAGGCCGATAGACGAGAGATATTCAGGTCGAACGGGTACAAGCACATGATCAGCCACGAAATAGGCTGCCGTCGTAAGAAGCGACTCGGTCGGGGCACAATCGATGAGGATCACGTCGTAGTCCGCTTCAACCTTCGCTACGAACTTGGCCAAGAGCCGTTCCTTGAACGCAGGCTGCCTGAGCGACCATGCGAGTTCGAGGCGGGAGGGTAGGAGGTCGATTCTCCCACCCTTCGACAACTTGCGGATGGTGACGATGGCGTCTTCGGGCTCGACTGGATCTGGCCGACCGCCACCCGGGGTCACCGTGACCGACTCAAGCACGTCCCACACGGTCTTTGCGTTCGACTTGACCAAGC
>CAZHIK010001489.1:0-2023 GCA_964532635.1 uncultured Enterobacterales bacterium | reverse complement strand
GACCGAGGATGCCCTTGGCACAAGCCTCATCGAGGGCGAACAGCTCCCTCCAGCCAGCGTGCGCTCGTCTGTGGCCCGTCACCTGGGCCTGGCCGAAGGAGGCCTGGCCCCCACCAGCCGCGACGTGGAGGGCGTGGTCGAGGTGCTCCTGGACGCAACCCGCGCGCCGCGCGAAGCCCTCGACGAGGAGCGCCTCTTCGGCTGGCACGCCGCCATCTTCCCCACCGGACGGTCGGGGTTGCTGAGGATTCGTGTCGGCGCCTGGCGGGAGAGCGAGGTGCTGGTGAGCTCTGGCCCGGTCGGGTCGGAGCGCGTCCACTTCCGTGCCCCCCCGGCCGCGCGCGTGCCGGAGGAGATGGCCGCGCTGCTGAGCTGGTGGAACGGATCGAGCCGTGCGCTCGAGGGAGTCCTGCGGGCAGGGGTGGCCCACCTGTGGTTCGAGACCATCCATCCCTTCGACGACGGGAACGGACGCCTGGGCCGCGCCCTGGCCGACATGGCCCTCGCGGCCGCCGATGGCACTGAGCGGCGCAGCTACAGTCTCTCCAATCAGATCATGAGCGAGCGCGGCGCCTACTACCAGGCTCTTCAGCAGGCGCAGCAGGGCGGCCCGGACATCACGCCTTGGCTCACCTGGTTCGTCGGCTGCGTGACTCGGGCCGTGACCCAGGCCAGGCAGCGCGTCTCGCGCACCCTGGCCCGCGCCCGGATCCTCGCACGAGCCAGGGACATCGGTCTGAACCACCGCCAGATCAAGGCCCTGTCACGCATGGCCGAGGCCGGACCGGCTGGCTTCGAGGGCGGTATGACCAACCGCAAGTACCGCGCCCTCACGCGCAGCTCTCCCGCCACCGCGACGCGAGACCTCGCGGAGCTCGAGGCCGAGGGATTCCTGCTGCGGGGTGAGGCCGGGGGCCGAAGCGTCCACTACCAGCTGGTGGGGGGGGAGGGAGGGAAAGAGTAGAACAGAGGGGGATCCTCCCTCCACCAGGCCAGGAGGTGGCGTCGATGCAGCAATCCCGCCGACCCCCACGAGACCCGCAGCGCCGTCCGATGGCGAGCCCGATCACCGGCCAACTGGCCACCAAGGTCCTTGGCGCGCGGTCTGCCGCGGCCAGGAGACCGTCATCGCTGGCCCCACCAACCGGGCACGGTAGGTGCTGCAGATCGCCACAACCTCCCCCGAAGGCACCATCTCGAGGCGTGACCGGCCTTGGGTAGCCTGGGCCCGCAAGATCTGGACACTGTGCCCCCCCCCGGTTGACCACCCAGCGATAGGTTGCGTGGAATATCAGTCGCCTACGCCTCGTGAGTAGGTACAAACACGCGACCATCCAAACCAACACGACGGGGGACAGCCCCTCGCCCGCTGCGTCGACCGCAAGGTGAGGAGATGGCGCTCTACCTCCGAGTGGGAGGAGGTCGATGTGATCGTTCCCTGGATTCTGGCGCCGCGGTGAGAGCACCAGGAAGCCCGAACGCGGGCGGGAGGGCCAGAGGTCTGCGGCGTGTAGGAGGGAGCAGAGCCTCCTGGCAACAAGGCCCCCTACGAATGTTCCAATCCCGCGACAGGACCGGGTTGAAGGTTCCACTTGGCGTCCAATGGCTGCGTTCGTCCACGCCACCCTACCGATCAACGTGACTGAGCTCGGCCGACGGTCGCACAGCTGTCGCCTTCCTGGGAGGACGAGGAGCGCTTGACGAATCATCCTGCCCGTGAACATTACTGAATCCATGCCTCCCCGTCGGTCCCGGAACCCGCTCGTCGTCGGTGCACTGCTGCTGGGGCTGGGCTGCGAGACGGACGGGGCCGACGTACCCAAGCAGTTCCCGAAGCATCCGGAAGCGGAGCAGCTCGCCGCGCGAGCCCACTCCCATGAGAAACAGCTCCACCAGCGGCGTGGTTTTGGCCACGAGCCCAGCCCGGAGCAGCAGGCCTCTCTTCGCCAGGCGCTCGAGGGCTACCGCCAGAGCGCCGGGCTGGCGCCGGGAGTCGAGACTCCGGATCACGGGACAAACATCG
>CAZHIK010001488.1:0-2025 GCA_964532635.1 uncultured Enterobacterales bacterium | reverse complement strand
GTGGGGCTGCACCGACACCAAGGGCCGCATGATCGCGCCCTTCGCTTCGCGCTTCTTCGTTCCATAGAGCGCGCCGATAGGGCCGGAAAACGTGGCGGATGGGCGCCCGTCCCGCTACCATGCGCGGGCGACGGAGGAAGCCATGAGCCGCGGATTCTGCCTGTTGTTGTGCGCGCTCCCCACGACGCTCGCACTGGGGTGCAAGCCCAAGAACATCCTGGACACCGCACCCGACACCGAGTCGCCCTACGTCTACAAGGACACGGGCGCGGTCGAAGAGAGCGATCCGCCAGAAGAGACCGGCGAGACCGCTCCGCCCATCGAGACCGCACCCCCGGTCGAGACCGGCGACACCGGCGAGTACATCGAGCCCACCATCGCGGGGCTCACCCTCTACCCCGACGGCCTCGCCGTGTTCCCCGGTGCCAGCTTCGAGCTGCGCCTGGTGGCCGAAGGCACCGACGGTGTGCTCACCGACGTAGCCTTCGAGGAAGCCGAGTTCTGGTCCGACGACGAAGCCGTGGCCGGTATCGACGCCCACGGCGCCCTGGCCCTCGCGCTCGCCGAGGGCGGCACCGAGCTGTGGGCCTCGTACGAAGGCCTCGACGCCAGCATCTCCCTCGACGTCATCGCGCCGGGTACGGCAGAGATCACGGTCGTCGACGCCGCCTCGGGGCTGATCATCGACTCGCCCTTCGCCTCCACCCCGGACACCTCCCGGCTCCAGGGCGACAGCAGCGGCGTGGTGCAGGTCACCATCGAGGATGCCGGCCCCGCCACCTTCAACGCCTGGTCCCCCGACCACGTACCCGCCAGCATCGTCGGCACGGTCAACCGTCGGCTGACCATCCCCGTGCGCAGCTTCGAGGTGGCTGAGGTCACCGGCGCCGAGGTCACTGGCGACGTGGACTTCGAGTCCGTACCCGAAGGTGAGTTCACCGACGTGGTCTGCGGCCTGGCCGCCGCCACCATCCCGGTCCACCCCCTGTCCTTCGACCTCGACAACCTGGTTGCCGAAGACCGCATCGTCAGCATCTGGGGCGTGGACGTGGCGCTGCCGGGCAACCTGTTCGTGCAGACCTACGTGGAGACCTGGGAAGGCTTGGCCTATCCTGGCGACTTCGGCGTGTGGTCCCTGGCCGGCTCGGTTCCCATCGAGGACATCACCTCCGGCCTCAACGGCGACAGCGCCGCCATCGACCTGGTGGTGCAGAACCTCGAGGCCTTCGTGCACGGCTGGGCCGCGGGCTTCACCGGTTCCGACGGCGAAGCCGTCGATGCCCCCGTGGCGCCGAACACCGAGCTGTCCGAGCCGGTGGTGGTGGAGGTACCCCCGCTGTCTCTGGGCTTCTCTGGAGACGAGGAGCCTCTGGTGCTCGTCTTCGATCAAGCCGACGACGGCAGCTACGCGGTGGTCGGTCTGGGGCAGGGGACCGGCACGGTCGACGCCGTGCGCGCGCCCGAGGGTATCGTGGGCTCTGGCTCCGACACCCGGGCTCTGGCCATGGCCCAGGTGGACGGCCTCGGCTCCGGCTACGGCATGGCGCTGTCCGCGGCCCCGGTCGAAGGGGGCGCTGCTGATCTGGTGGACTTCCAGATCATCCCCACGCTGGATTCCTTCAACGGCCACACCCGCGAGTACGCCTTCGAGTCCGATCCGCGGGCCGAGCTCGTGCGCATCGAGTTCGAGGGCGGTGGTGGCGAGCTGTGGGACCTCTACTTCGCGTCCGGTCCCCAGTCCGGCGTACTGTCCCGTCCCCAGGGCTACAGCATCTCCTGGGGCCAGACCCATTGGGCCCTCAACGCGGTCGAGCTCACCGGCAACACCTTCGAAGGCTTGGTGGCTGCCGGATCCCTCACCGATCAGGCCTTGGCCCCCACGGCCACCACCGTGGGCCGCATGGGGATGAACTTCTAGCTCACTGCGACAGGATCACGAACTCGACGCGGCGGTTCGCGGCGCGGCCGTCTTCGGTGCTGTTGTCTTCGATGGGCTTGGTGGGGCCGTAGCCCTTGGCCACCAGG
>CAZHIK010001487.1:1739-2025 GCA_964532635.1 uncultured Enterobacterales bacterium | reverse complement strand
CGGGATCCTGGGAGATGGGCGCCAGGGATCCTGGCTGGTGGGCGGTGAGGAGCTGCTCGTCGTAGGTGGCTGGCCCCAGGCGCAATGGCCTCGTCGTAGCGGTCCTGCTGGGCAAAGGCCTTGGCTCCCAGGGTGCGGATGGTGTCCTCTTCTTGGAGCGCTGCAGGGAGGCGTTCCACGAGCGCGATAGCCTCGGCGTCCAGCACGAGATGGTCAACCAAGAGGTCCAAGAGGGCTCTGGCGGCCTCTGGCTCTCGACCGCCGTGCTCCAGCGCCGCTTCGAGAT
>CAZHIK010001487.1:0-1729 GCA_964532635.1 uncultured Enterobacterales bacterium | reverse complement strand
GGCCTCGTAGTCGTAGTCCTCCAGGGCCTGGATACCGGCTTCGTAGGGGCTGCGACGGCTCGGCTGTGAGTGGTGGGCTGGAGTGCTGGCCGATCTCGAACCGCGGCTGGTAGTCGAGCCTGCCTCGTCCATGCCGAGTTCGCGTTCCACACCCTGGCGGCGCAGCCACAACCGAGCGTCCTCGTCCAGCGCGTCGATCTTGGCGTGGCAGGCGTCACGGGAGCCAGAACGATGTGCCAGGCTGACGACCCCGGCACCACGCTCCACCGGCTCCGCGACAAGTAGATGCCCATGTTCGTTGATCAGACGACTCTGCAGGCTGGCCTTGAGCGCGTAGCGCCGCTCTTCCTCCGCGTTGCCGAGTCCGCGCTCGGTCGGATTGACCTCGTGGATGAGCCTGAACAGATCCTCGATGCTCGCGCAGACACGTCCAGCAGCGACGGCATCGGGGTCCAGTGCTCTGCTGCGGCGCTTTCTACGAGCCAAGGTTCCCTCCCGAGCGTCCGGTCACGTCGATCACCTAACGCCGCTCGATGAGCCCGGCTTCGAGGGATGGGCGGTGCCCCGTTCCCACCGCATCTCGGGAATGATACGCTCCGGTTGACCCCGGTCGGGACCACCAACAGCCCATCCCCCCACATTCGCCCACGAGGCTGGTGGTCTGGCCGGGGTCACCGTCTACGTCCATAGGGGCGCCGTCCTCGTCGATACAGTCCCCGGGCGGCGCCGTCGTCCCGGGAGCGATCCCTTGAGGCCTGGCTGGGGTGGTGAGAGCTGATCGTGGGACGGAGAGTACTGTCGGCGGGCTGGGGAGGTGGGATGGGACAGTTTCCTGTCCGGACAGAGCACCATCGACGCGGGGGAGGAAAGCCCAGCGGAGTGCCCAACCTGTCTACCGAGGAGCCTGCGAATCCTCCGTACCCTCATCCATTGGTAGGCTGTCGAGGCCTGCCTGCCAAGCGAGCATCTCCAGCAGGTCGAGGGGGCGTGCGTGGTGCATGGTGCGGCCTGTCTCGGCCCATAGCGGCCAGTGCGCAGTGGGTGGCAGACGACTCAGCAGCGCTGTCAGTAGAGCGGATGGAAGGTGAATCGCGACCATGGCGACCTCAGCCACCTTGCCTGCATCGAGCAGGTGTCTGGCAGTCAGGGCCCACGCGTCGGGGTTGGCCTGCACAAGCGGTCCCAGGATGGGAGCCGAATCGCGCCATGTGGGTAGCGCACTTGGCCAGGAATGCGAAGCCAGCCCCGACAACGCGGCGGAATCCCATGGGTCGAGTGAGCGTACGAGGCCGCTCGAGGCGAGTAGCGTCACCGAGCGTGTGCCGCGCGCCCATAGCTGCCAGAGCGCGGCTTCTCGAGTTCCCGGCGATCCCGCGCAACGCGCGAGAGCATCCGTGGCTCTGATGAGGTCGAAGCTGGCCGTCCGCGCCGGCAAGCCGGCAACTATGGTTTCCAGAGGATTCCAGAAGCGCGCAGTGTGAACTAGGGAAAGAGGGGCTGACGAGAGCAGAGCGATGGCATTGGCAACGAACTGGGGATCGTCGGAATCGTACCAGGCAAGAAGGCCCTCTGCGATCTCCTCCGAGGCTCCGGTGGGCCACCAGGCTGCGATGTCACTCGTCGCATTGAAAGGAGAGGAGGTCACACCCGAGGCCTGCTGCCAGGCTCGTCGTGCTTGATCGGCTACGATCTCCTGGACACCGGGGAGGGTCCAGACGGCAAGGTCTGG
>CAZHIK010001486.1:0-2027 GCA_964532635.1 uncultured Enterobacterales bacterium | reverse complement strand
CAGCGCTATCTCTGAGCCCATCGGGTCACCTCGGGGCGCCACGAGCCAGCGGCTCGAGGTATGATCCAAGGGCAAGGAGGCTGGCATGTACCTCGCGCTTCTACTCATCATCGGCTGTGGCGCGGAGATCCCCATCGCGGTCGAGACCGCGGAGTGCACCGACTACGACTTCGACGACCCGGAAGCCGAGTCCATCGAGGCCTCCGAGGTGGATGGTGACTGGCACATCTCCCACAAGGGCGTGTTCCAGGGTTGCGCGGACCTGTTCGATCCCGAGATTAGCGGCCAGGGCAAGGTGATCACGGTCAGGGAGTACTGGGAAGCGCGCACGGAAGACGACTGCACCCTGTGCTTCGCGCCCACCATCGTCCTCGAGCAACCACCCAGCGGAAGCTACGAAGTGGGTTGGTACATGGGCGACGAATCATCCCCCATCGAGGTGGTGACCTTCGAGGTGGAGTAGTCCGGCTCCCATCAGCCGGGTCGGTGGTGAGGTCGCCGGACGACCTACTCCTCTCTGACGTCCATCTGGCCGTCGCCGTCGATGTCCCAGCCGACCTTGACGACGTTGCCCTTTTCGTCGAAGTACTCCCAGTGATCCACCTGGCCGTCGCTCGTGGTGTCCCTTTCCTTGCGACGGATGGTGCCCTGCTCGTAGTACTTGAAGAGATCGAAGCGACCGGCGTTCTGGGTATCGATCTCGCTCATCACCCGCTTGCCACCCTGGTAGTGGTCGATCCAGTCGATGTTGCCGTCGAAGTCGCCGTCCATCTCCTCGCGCTCGAGATCACCGGTCTCGGTGAAGAAGCTCCACACATCGATCCGGTTGTCTTGGTTGAGGTCCATCTCCTTTCGGAGCAACAGGCGGCCCTCGCCCTCGAGCTTGCGATAGTAGTTGTAGATGTCGGGTTGGTCGTCGCCGTCCAGGTCCACCTCGACCACGAGGTTGCCGTCACCGGTGGTGCGCTCGCGGACGGCGCTGGACTCGGTCACCGCTGCGGTGGTCTCGGTGCTCTGCTTTTTGATGAGGCAGGCTGTGGACGCCAGGGCCATGAACAAGGCCAGGGTGATGCGAGAGGTCATCACGTCGACTCCAGCAGGGTGGGGGGAGGAACGTGTGTTCCGAAGGGGAGGGGAGAGCGCGAGACGGGCTCGAGGGCACGACTCGGCTCGGTGGGTAGTATTAGTATCCCGCCGCAGTCTGTCAAACACCGATGCGGCCACCCGAGCTCCCTCTGACCGCCTCGCGCGTGGGGCGCCCAGCGTGCTACGCTGCATTCCCGACCGAGGCGCATCCATGGACACCATGTCCCACGACTCCACGCCCCATCTCGTCATCGTCGACGACGAGCCGGTCATTCTGCAGATCCTCAAGGCTGTCTTCGAGGATGAGCCCTACCGCCTCACCCTCGCGAGCTCGGGGCACGAAGCGCTCGAGGTCATGCAACGCGACGGGGTGGACCTGCTGCTCACCGACAAGAACCTGCCCGACGTCAACGGGCTCGAGCTGCTCAAGGCCGCCAAGCAGGTCAACGCCGACGCCGAGGTCATCATCATCACCGGCTACGCCAGCCTCGAGACCGCTCTGGCGGCCATGGAGCTGGACGCCTTCGACTACGTCCTCAAGCCCCTCAACAACGTCTTCGACATCCGCAAGAAGGTGCGCAGGGCGCTCGAGAAGCAGCGCATGGTGATCCGCAACCGCGAGCTGTTGGCCTTTCTGGAGGCCAAGAACACCGAACTGGAGCGCTCCCTCGACGAGACCAAGCGCCTGCAAGCCGAGCTGATCCAGTCCGAGAAGCTCGCTGGCATCGGCACTCTCGCCGCCGGCATCGCCCACGAGATCTCGAATCCCCTCTTCGGCATCCTCGGCCTCGCAGAGGCCATCGTCGATGAGGACGATCAAGCACTGGCGCGCGACTACGCTAGGGACATCGTCGAGTACAGCCAGAACATCCGCAGCATCGTGGTCGAGCTGTCCAGCTACAGCCGGGCCTCCAAGAGTGAGTACCTCACCACCGTCGATC
>CAZHIK010001485.1:0-2027 GCA_964532635.1 uncultured Enterobacterales bacterium | reverse complement strand
GGCGGCACCCACCGCATCATCCTGGTGGAGCCGGGCTCGAGCCTCACGGTGCGGGGGTTGGGCTTCGAGGACGGCTACACCGACACGGCCTCACCGACCTATACGTTCTGGGCGGGGGCGGCGATCATGGCCGAGGACTCCGACCTGGTCATGGAGAGCTGCGTGGTGCGGGGAAACAACACACTGGACCACGGCGGCGATGTGTCCGTATACATGGCCCAGGACAGCGACTGGGAGAGCCGTGAGCTGACGGTGCGCGATTGCCAGTTCGAGGACAGCGGGGGGGAGTACGCCTCCGCGTTGTCCTACTACACCCAAGGGGTGGGAGGCGAAGGACACGTGACCATCGAGGACTGCACATTCCAGGACAACTCGGTAGGGGGCGGTGTCGTCACGCTGTTCGGCGCACACAATCCCGACGCTGACTTCATCGCTATGGTGGACTCCTGCACCTTCACTGGAAACAACGCCAACTCCACGCTGGGCATCAGGCACGACGGAGAGTCCGGCTCCCTCACCGTCTCGGACTGCTCCTTCGATAGCAACAACGCCGTATGGGGCGCCGTATACGGCCCTGACGCCCAGAATGAGCAGGTCGTGCTCGAGCTCATGATCGCCAACTCCAGCTTCATCGGCAACAGCAGCACATACGGTGGCGCCCTCTCTTTCCACGAGATGCCTCAGCTGGCTGTGGCCATCCAGGACAGCCACTTCGAGGGCAACACCTCCTCCAGCAGCACCGCCGGTGGCGGCTACTACGGAGCCGCCATCGATATCTTCCGCCTCGTCCAAACAGCCTCCCTGACCCTGATCCGTACCAGCCTCCACACCAACAGCTCTGCGGGCCTGGCGGCCGTAGGTGTCACCAGCTGGACCGAACTGCAGGCCGACGAGGTGGACTGGGGTACCGGAAGCCTGGACAACAGCCCCGCCGACCTCTGCGTCGGCCAGGACGACAGCTACACATGCAACGCCGACCTAGGCGCCTCGGAGACCTTCGAGTGCCCTGGGGTCGGGACCTGCGACTGGTAGCGCATCCAGCGCCAAGTGGGTGGGCTGCGAGGGGAAGCCTTCGCTGGGGGAACGGTGTGGGTTCGCAGATGAAAACCCGCATTCTCATGTAGAATACCGAAGCTCACACGCTCCTCCGATAGCGATCCGACGGACGCCATGCCGGCGCTCCTACGATCCCCTCCGGAGGACGGAATGAACCGCATCCTATCCCTCGCGGCCCTGGCGCTCGGCAGCGCCCTGGCCTTCGCCTGGAACCCGACCACTGCTGAGGCGGCCTGCACCGTCAGCAGCAACGACATCTGCACCCTGACCCACAGCAGCACCCGCTGGACCCGCGACCTCGGCGTCAATGGCGACTCCTACGCCGCTTCGGTCTACGCCGTGTACGATCCCACGGGCAGCACGCTGTGCGGCTACGACTACTGCGTCGAGGGCACGGAAGGAGGCGCCGGCAGTTCCTTCGACTGCCCGGTGGACGCTGGCAGCCTGGAAAAGATCGTGATCATCGGCACCGACCACGCCGCCGGCGACGAGATCGACCTGTACTACGGCCAGTACGACCTGGACGCCCACTCCGAGGATAACTTCGAGGGCCTGGTCCTGGCCGGCGGCGGCAACGACCAGATCTACGGCTCGCGCTCAACCAACAACAAGTACGAGGACGACCTCAACGGCGCAGCCGACGACGATGACATCTACGGTCAGGCCGGCGACGACGATATCGACGGCGGCGAGGACGACGACAAACTCGACGGTGGCGCGGGCAACGACACCATCATCGGCTCCGGCGGCAACGACACCATCGTCGGCGGTGACGGCGCCGACGTCATCACCAGCAACTACGGCGAGGACACCATCCAGGGCAAGGCGGGCAACGACATCATCATGGGCGGCCCCGGCACAGACTGGATCTCTGGTGGGGCCACCTACCTCTTCATGGGCGACGACATCTCCGGCGGCGGTGGCGACGATGTCATCTGCGGCGATGGCACCTACAACACCCTGGACGGCGA
>CAZHIK010001484.1:0-2027 GCA_964532635.1 uncultured Enterobacterales bacterium | reverse complement strand
GATCATCGGCTGCATCGACGAGGCAGGGCTGCGGGGTCGCGGGGGCGCGGGCTACCCCGCTGCGCGCAAGTGGCAGGCCACGCGCGACGCACTCGGGGAGCCCAAGGTCGTGGTCTGCAACGGCGACGAGGGGGAACCGGGGGCGTTCATGGATCGTCTGCTCCTCGAGTCCTTTCCCTTCAGGGTCATCGAGGGCATCGCCATCGCTGCCACCGCGGTGGGAGCCACCCAGGCGTGGATCTACATCCGGGGGGCGTACCGCCTGGCCCTCGACAGGATTCGTCTGGCGGTCGAGGGCTGCGCGGCCCACGGCCTCATCGGGGAGGGCACGCCCCTGAGCGTGGAGGTGTTCGAGGGGGCTGGGGCCTACGTCTGCGGTGAGGAGACCGCGCTGCTCCAGGCCATGCAGGGCCTGCGGGGAGTCCCCCGCATCCGTCCGCCCTACCCCTCGGAGAGGGGCTATCGGGGGCTGCCCACGCTGGTGAACAACGTGGAGACCTTCGCCCTGGTGCCGGGGATCATCAGGGATGGAGCCGCCTCCTTCGCCACCCTCGGTACGCC
Source organism: uncultured Enterobacterales bacterium (assembly GCA_964532635.1). Classification (GTDB taxonomy): domain Bacteria; phylum Myxococcota_A; class UBA796; order UBA796; family JAFGLY01; genus CALDOK01. The sequence continues at coordinate 1,466 of CAZHIK010001484.1, read as the reverse complement.
CTCCAGCCCGGGCACCAAGACCTTCGCCCTCGCCGGGAGGGTTCGGCGCGGAGGCCTCATCGAGGTCCCCATGGGCATCACCCTCCGCGAGATCGTCGAGGGCATCGGCGGTGGCGTGCCCGGGGATCGGCAGCTCCTGGCGGTCCAGGTGGGCGGGCCCTCGGGAGGGTGCATCCCGGCATCCCTGGCGGACACGCCGGTGGACTACGAGGCGCTGCAGGCCGCGGGGGCCATCATGGGCTCCGGGGGCCTGATCGTGCTCGATGACCGGGACTGCGTGGTGGACCTGGCGCGGTACTACTCGCGCTTCGCCCGGCAGGAGTCCTGCGGGTCCTGCAGCGCTTGCAGGATCGGCACCGTTCGGATGCTCGAGCTGCTGGACGAGATCTGCGCGGGGCGGGGAACGCCACGCCACCTCGAGCAGCTCGAGTGCATCGGCCGCCATCTCTCCGTAGCCAGCCGTTGTGGTCTCGGCCGCACCGCACCCAACGCTGCGCTGTCCACGCTGAAGCACTTCCCCGAGGTCTACCTGGCCCACATCGAAGGCCGCTGCCCCGCGGGCCGCTGCAAGGCGTTGATCCGCTACGACATCGTCGACGGCTGCATCGGCTGCACCCGCTGCGCGCAGCGCTGCCCGTCGGAGGCCATCGCGGGGCGTCCCCACCAGCTCCATCGGATCGACGAGGGTTCCTGCACCCGCTGCGATCTCTGTCGCCTGACCTGCCCGGTGGGCGCTGTGGAGGTCTCGTGAGCGAGGTCACCTTCACCATCGACAGACGGCGGATCACCGCCAGCGCCGATGCCACCATCCTGGCCATCGCCGAAGCGGAGGGTGTGGTCATCCCGACCCTGTGCCATCTCGAGGATCTCAGCCCCACTGGAGCCTGCCTGGTCTGCTTGGTCCGGGATCGGGGGAGCGGGAGGCTGATCCCGGCCTGCGCCACGTCTCCTTCGGAGGGGCAGGAGATCGAGACCGTGGGCCCGGAGATCACCGAGGCCCGGCGGTCTTCTGTCGAGCTGCTCCTCAGCGAACACGCCGCCGACTGCGAGGCTCCCTGCGTGCGTGTCTGCCCCCACAGGCTGGACATCCCCTGGGTCCTCCGTGGCCTCGGTGCTTTCGAGCTGTCCCAGGACGGGCCTCCCCGTTCGGCCTGCGAAGCCTGCCCGGCCCCGTGCCAACTGGCCTGCAGGCGCGGTCGGCACGACGGTCCGCTGGCGATCCGAGCGCTCATGTTGCACGCCGCTGAACAGCGGCCGGGCAGCCAGGCCTCGGGGGCGGTGCCGGAGCGGGGCTTCGACTCCACCCTGGGTGCGCTGGGGGAGGGTGAGCTCGAGCTGTTCGTCGAGCGAGCGTCTGCGTCTGGGCCCATCCCTCCCACCGACGACGGCTACACCCCGGAACGGGCCGGGCACGAGGCTTGTCGCTGCCTCGGCTGCGACTGCTCGGCGAAGGACGCCTGCGCGCT
>CAZHIK010001483.1:0-2029 GCA_964532635.1 uncultured Enterobacterales bacterium | reverse complement strand
TCTCGGGTCTCGGGTCTCGGGTCTCGGGTCTCGGGTCTCGGGTCTCGGGTCTCGGGTCTCGGAGTCGGACGACTTGGCAGCTGTGGCCTCCTACAGGTCGTGAGGATGAATGGGTCGGCCCCCATCGCGGGGCGAGGGGCCGACCCATTCATCCTCACGCCCCTCCGGAGGCCACATGCATCCTCATCACTTCGACCACGAGTCCCTCGAGTGCTACCGCCTTCTCGCCAGGGTCGCGCGCTGGTATCTGGGGGCCCGGTTTCCTCGCGGCGCTTCCAAGCTGAAGGCCCAGGGCCTGGAAGCGGCCCAGTCGGCGGCTCTGAACACGGCCGAAGGCCGCGGTCGGGCGGGGCAGGCTCGGCGGAATCACTATGAGATCGCGCTTGCGTCGGCGGCTGAGGCCTGCTCGGCGCTCGACCTCGCTGACGTGCCCGGCGGTTCCGAGCAGCAGCAGTTGCTGCGGCGAGCGGGTGCGATGTTGAAGAGGCTCGGTGGGTAGCCCCGCGGCGCTTCGAGCCGAGCACCCGGTTCGAGGTCTCCTGTCTCGCGTGCTCGAGTTCGCCTGATACGATCTACCGTCCTGCGTCATTGCCAGGGTAGGCTACCCGCGACGGGCCGTGCTGGAGTGACCTCCCCGCAGCCGTAGCCCGTAGCCCGTAGCCCGTAGCCCACAACGAGATGTCAGTGGACCCGCGCGAACAGCCTTCCCGATCCCGAGGGCCCTTCTGGGCGGTCTTCGCCTGGGGGGTGGTGATCCTGGTGTCGGTGCCCATGGCGCGGGCGCTGCAGGATGCTGTGCGGGACTCGGTGGGGCGGCAGGCCTACCTGGTGGTGGTGATGGTGCTGCTGGGCCTGGCCGTGCTGGCTGGCGCCTGGGCCACCTGGCGTGCCCTGGGCAAGGGCCTCTGGAGGCGCCTGCCGTGGCTGCTGGTCGCTGGCGGTGGCTGCGCGGCCTACTCCTGGCACCTGCGCCACGCCCCCGAGGAGGCCCTGCACTTCATCGAGTACGGGGTGCTGGGGCTGCTGCTGTTCCGGGCCCTGCGCCACCACCTGCCGGATCGTTCGGTCTTCCTGGCGGCGCTGCTGATCGGCACTGCCTTCGGGGTGTTCGACGAGCTGGTGCAGTGGCTGGTACCTGGCCGCTTCTGGGACCTGCGAGATGTGTTTGTCAACGGGGTGGCCGTCACCCTGGCCCTGCTGGCCCTTGGGGGGGGGATGCGGCCGCCCGAGCTGGCGCGCCGCCCTGCGGCTCGCTCGGTGCGTTGGCTGTGTGGCCTCACCGCGGGCCTGCTGCTGCTGATCGGCCTGGCCCTGCTCAACACTCCACCCCGCACTGTGGCCCTGGGACGGCTCATCCCGCCCATCGACTACCTGATCGACTACGGCGCGGTGATGACCGAGTACGGCTACCGCCACCCGGTGCAGGGTGTAGGCCAGCTGTACTCGCGGCTGAGCTGGGACGAGCTGCTATCCCAAGACCGGGAGCGCGCAGCCGAGGTGGGCCGCATCCTGGACGGCTACAGCGACCGCGAGGACTACGGCATCTTCCTGCGGGACTACCCTCCCTTCGGTGATCCCTACACCCACGAGCTGCGGGTCCACCTGTTCCGGCGTGACCGCTACCTCGAGCGCCTGGCCGCGCCGGATCTGCCCGCGTCGGAGCGCCGCCGCCTGGCTACCACGGCCTGGGCCGAGGATCAGCTGCTCCAGGCTTGCTGCGCCGCCACCGTGGCTGCGTCCAGCTACGCCCTGCCCCCGGGGACCTGGGAGCCCTGGGCCGAGCACATCCAGCGCGACGGCAGCTACGTCAGCGGCGTCAGCAGCCACCTCATCGTGCGCTTCCGAGCCTGGCAGGCCTGGCTCGTCATCGGGCTGCTGTGGCTGGCCCTGGGTGTGATCGCTACTCGGTCCACCATCCGTCGGCGTTCACCATCACCGTGACGTCGCTGTGCTGGTCGGTCCGCACGATAAGAGCTCCGGCGACCTCGATGCGGTCGATGGCGACCGGGGTGGGGTGACCGCAGGAGTC
>CAZHIK010001482.1:0-2033 GCA_964532635.1 uncultured Enterobacterales bacterium | reverse complement strand
CGGCGATGTCGAGGTGACAGTGTTGGCATGCCATGAGCCCCCTGGCTTCACGGCCCACAGTGGTGACTGCGACGATGACGACCACTTCGTGAATCCAGGTGAGGACGAGTGGTGCGACGGGGAAGACGACGACTGCGACGGCGAGGTGGACGAGGAGGCGCAGGACGCAGAGACCTACTACTACGACAACGACGGCGACGGCTACGGCGACCCGGCAGCGTCCTTCGAGGCCTGCGAGCCGCCGGATGGGACCGTGGAGGATCACACGGACTGCGACGATGACGACCCGTACATCCACCCTGAGGCCGAGGATGTATGCGGCGACTGGGTGGACAACGACTGCAATGGCTTCGTGAGCGATGGCTGTCCCTACGAGGGAAACGCGCCCGCCACGGAAGCCGGTGTGGTGCTGGAGGGGGTCAACTGGCAGACTGGGGAAGACATCGATGGAGCCGGCGATGTGAACGGGGATGGCTACGATGATCTGTTGGTCGATGGGGGTGGTGTCTCCCGACTCTTCCATGGTCCCATCCCGCTGGGAACTACCAGCATGGCTGCAGCGCAAGCGACGCTGTACGGTGAGACAGGCATTTCGGCGGCTGGCTCGGGCGATCTGAACCTGGATGGCTACGATGATCTGGTATTCGGGGACGCCTCGCTGGCTTCTGGGGGCTGTGCTGCCATTTTGGTCCTCGGACCCGTGAGTGGCACCGTCCACCTGGATCCGGAAGAGAGCGGCCTATTTCTGTACGGGGAGGAAGGCGACAACGCGGGTGGGGCGGTGTCGGGGCTCGGGGACGTCAACGGCGACGGCCTGCCCGACATCATCGTCGGCGCTACTCACTACACGACCACCGGGGACGGCTCCGGTTCGGCATATGTCGTGATGGGGCCGGTCACCGATGCCGCCACCCTGTCATCGGGATCGCTCGAGTTCCTAGGAGAGGTTGCTGACGACAGGGCTGGGTTCGCTGTGGCCGACGCTGGTGATACGGACGGAGACGGCCTCAACGATGTCCTGGTTGGTGCCTACCAAGAATCCTCGGTCAGGGAGAGCGGCGGCGCGGCCTACCTTGTGTTCGGCTCGGAGGACTTCGAGGCCGGTCAGGTATCGAGCCTGTCCAGTGCAGATGGCAAGATCGTGGCGGATATGTTCGCCAGCAACACCTATCTAGGGCGAAGCCTCGCTGGTGGAGGAGATGTGAACGCGGATGGCCACGATGACATCGTCGTAGGCTCCCACGGCAAGGCCTTCGTCTTCTACGGCCCTATCTCCGGTGCGATCCCTGCGAGTGATGCTGATGGGATGTTGGGAGACGAGACACTCGGGGGATTTCTGGGAGAGTCCGTCGCGATGGCGGGAGATGTCGATGGAGATGGACGCAGCGAGGTCCTTGTCGGTGCTCCATATGCATCCACGGGCCACGCGAGTGAGGGAGCAACCTACCTCCTGTTCGGCCCCGTCTCGGGCCGTTACACCCAGGAGACCGCTCACGCGAGCTGGGAGGGCACCTACAACGGTGAGTGTGTGGGCGCCAGCGTGGCTGGAGTCGGCGATCTCGACGCCGACGGTGCTGCGGACATCGCGTTCACCGGCTCGGCAGAAGGCATCTGGCACACCCAGACCCACCTCTACCCTGGAACAGCCTATGTCATATACGGGCTGTTTTGAGGGTGCCTAGCCGGGACGGGGGCCGGTGTATTCATCCCAGGAGTAGTCGAACGACCATAGGAACGTGCTCTCGTAGGCCCAGCGAATCAGGTCGAGCTGGAAGAGGACCTGCAGATACTGTCGAGTGGGCCAGTCCGGCCAGAGAGTGTGGTCCTCGGGATCGAAGTTGTCTGGATCGATGGTCTCCTGGAGCGAACCGGTGAGCTGCGTCGGGGACTTCATGTCTGAAGCGTAGGTTTCGTCCGCGTAGTAGACGTGCGGGTTGGCGCCAGCGTCCCAGGCCACGTTCAGCGCGATGTTCGCGTGGCCCTCACCGCCCACCAGCCAGGATCCCTGGCGCCCATCTCCCAGGATCCCGCCT
>CAZHIK010001481.1:0-2034 GCA_964532635.1 uncultured Enterobacterales bacterium | reverse complement strand
CTTCCTGCACGCCCGCAGCTTCGACGATGCTTGGACCACCATCCTCTCCCTGGGCGCCATCGCCACCCCCTTCAAGGGCGCCTTCGGCTGGTTCGGACTGCTGATGCTCGCCCTGGCCATCGCCCTGCACGCCACGCCGCAGCGCTGGAAGGCCACACTGAGGGAGGCCTTCGCCGTGGCGCCGGCGTGGAGTCTGGGCCTGGCGGTGGTGGTGGTGGGAGCGGTGTTGAGCCTGTTCGCGGGCTACGCCTCGCCGTTCTTCTACTTCCAGTTCTGAGGTCGGGAGGCGAAGGGGCCGGTATTGCAGGTTCTATGGGGATCGGGGTGGTGGGGTGATCGGCTGTGCCCAGCCCGAGGGGGCCTGTTCCCGCCCAAAACGGGCACAGTGCCCGGTGGTGATCTTCGCCTCTCGGGTAGCCTTTTTCCAAACATCGGCGAAGCGGCCAGGGCCGTGGTACGGAGACTCGACACGAACGAATCCCGAGGTGGCACCAGCCCATGCGTGACTACAGCGCAATCGAGCAGGGAACCCCTTGGTGGCTGCAGCGGCACCCGGGAGTTCCGAACGCTCTGCCGCCTGGCCAAGGCACCCTCCACGAACTGCCGCTTGACAAGCTCCACTGGGAGGACTTCGAACGCCTCTGTTGGAGGCTGGTCGCCCTGGAAGCGGAAGTTCGCCAGGTCTTCCTCTACGGCGAACGTGGTCAGGCTCAGGAAGGCATCGATCTGTACGCCGAACTCCACGACTGCTCGCGCGCTGTCTACCAGTGCCGCAAGGTCCATCACCTCTCCCCGGCGGGCATTCGCGGCGCAGTCGACGACTTTCTGGACCGGAGGTGGGCGGAAAAGGCCCAGACCTTCTGCTTCTGCACCAGCCGCTCGTTGCGGGACACCAAGCTCGCTGACGCCGTAGCGAAAGAGACAGAGCGCCTCCGCGACATAGGCATCTCCTTTGAGCGGCTCGATCTGGACGAAATCTCGCGGCGTTGCAAGACCCAGCCGGAGATCGTCTGGGACTTCTTCGGTGAGGCCTGGGCGAATGCGTTCTGTGGACCAGAACAGGCAAAGCGAGCGCAACATCGGCTGACTCCAGATGAGGCCCGAAGCCTACGAGCGCAGCTGTGGGCGCTCTACAACGACACGTTCGCAGAGCACGACACCGACAGCAGCCTCTCGGCGGAGTCGAAGCAGGATGCCATTCGGCTGGCGTATGTCGTCCCAAGCCTGGTCGAGGTAGAAGCCACCCCACAGCACCGAAGGCCGCCAGTCGTGCCAACTCGACGCGGATCGGAGGACGCAGACTCCGTACCGGGCAGCCCGCTACCCGCGCGGTCCAGCACCACCGTCGAGCCAGTCGGAGCTCCAACCCAGGTCTGTCGAGACCCCCAAGCCTGGCTGGCGGGGAGCATGACCAGCATCCTGGTGGGAGGGCCTGGCTCGGGCAAGAGCAGTCTCCTCCGTTTCATTGCCTGTGATCTGCTTTCGACCGAACCTCGATTTGAGCGCCTGGCAGCCCACCTCGGCCACTCCATCCCGATCTGGATCCCGTTTCCCTACTGGGTCGCTCGCCTCACCGAGAGCACTTCTCCTACGCCAAGTCTCTTGGATGTCATCGGTGACTGGTTGCGCCAGCGGGACATGCAGGATCTTGCCCCACTTCTACGTCGTGCTTTCGAGGATGGACGAATGGTCTGGCTCGTCGATGGCCTCGATGAGTACCTCGACCTGGAGGCAGCACAACGAGCACTCCAGCGGCTGGTGGTAGCCAGAAAGAAATACGCGGTTCCTCTCATCGGAGCTGGCCGCCCAGTCCAGACTGCCCGGCTGCGTCCACGCCCGACGGGCTGGAGCTTCGCCGAGATAGCAGAGCTGGATCGCGCACGAATGGAGGAACTGCTGGAGCGGCGTTCTTCGCTGGACAGCGCGGGCGACGCTGACCTGAGCCTTTTTCGCCAAGAGCACTCCGCTTTCTTCCACGCTCTGGACCGAAACCCAGCTGCGCACCGCCTGGCGTGCACTCCCCTGATGCTGGTG
>CAZHIK010001480.1:0-2036 GCA_964532635.1 uncultured Enterobacterales bacterium | reverse complement strand
CCCACGCTGATGCGCGCCGACTGGTGCAAAGATCTGTTCGAGGCCGTCCACCCCGTGCTGAAGAGCCGTGAGCTGCGCATGCGTGCGCTGAACATCCTCTGCGACGGCCTGATCCCCATGGCACTCGTGCCGCTGCTACACAAGCGCAGCCTGCTGCGGGAGTTCGGGCTGCAGCTGCCCCCCATGCGTTGGTTCGTCTTCGCGCTGGCCTACCTGGTCATCGTGCATCCTATCAACTTCCTGTACGCCGCGGACCCCACCTTGCTTGGTCGGGTCCCCTTCTACGAGCCCGCGCAGGCCGGTGGCGCGGTGTTCTGGAAGTACCAGCTGCTGGTGGCCTTCGCGATGATCGGCTGGGAGTTCATCTTGCGCGGCTACCTGCTGCTGGGGCTCCGCAAGCGCTTCGGAGCGCTGGCCATCCTCATCCCCATGTTCCCCTTCGTGATCCTGCACTTCGGCTATCCGGTGATCGAACTGTGGGCCTGCATCCTCGACGGCCTGTTCCTGGGGAGCCTGGCCTACTTGAGCCGCTCCATCTGGCCCCCGGTGCTGGTGCACATCCTGCAGAACCTGCTGTGGGAGATCGAGGTGGTGTACTGGTTCAACCCGGCGGGGGGATGAGCCCTACCAGTCCTGGTCCAGCTCCAGTATCTCGATGATCTGCTCATACTTCCCCAGCCTCACCTCCACGTGGTAGCTGGCGATGTACCTTCCGTTCGGTCCCCAGGAGTAGTCCGAGGTGACGGCCCGGGTCATGGGAGGCACCTCCTGGCCGTAGCGGGTGAGCTGGACATAGGTGCCGTCCTCGGTCAGGGCCCAGATCTCGAGCTCGAGGCTCGCTGCGGTGCTGGGAGGGTGCTCCCAGCGCACAGCCCGGCTGGAGTTGAAGCTGATCAGCCGGCCGTTGGGTGAAGGATCCACGTGCTCGTCCCAGATCCCCTCGGCCTGGGTGTGGTTGACCCGTCCCTCGCCGTCCAGGTTCGCGCTGAAGCCCTCGTCCACCAGCCAGCCCCCGTCCTCGGTGTGGCTGTACCAGAGCTTGTCGTCGATGAGCCCGTGGCTCTCGTAGAAGCCCCCGGTGTCCGTGTAGAGGTCCACCCGATCTGCGAGTGCCGGGCCACCGTCATCGGGCGCGACCCAGTCCGCGACGCTCAGGTACCAACCATCCCACTGGTTCTCGTCGCCGGGCACATCCTCGATGGTCACCACGGTCTCGCCCGTGGAGGCCCGCGAGGTCCAGAAGACCTTCGCGCCGGTGTCGGAGAACTGGGGGTGCAGCGTGGCCCCGAGGTACGGCACCTCCAGCAGCCGCTCGGCCCACGAGCCGTCCGCCGCCACCACCCACAGGTCATCGTGGATGCCCCACGAGACGTGCTCGAAGCGCGTGCCCTGGTAGTGCTCGCCCTGCACCGCGATGAGCAGGTAGTCACAGCTGGGGTGCCAGGCGGGCTGGCCGCGGATGCCGATGGGGAGCTGTTCGATGTCGCAGGTGACGCAGCGCTCGTCGGCCCCATCGGGGCGGACGGTGAACACGTCCATGCTCAGGTCCTCGTACTCCCGATCGAAGGCGATCAGGTCGGCCTCGTGGCACCAGGACACCCGCCCGCCGTCGCGGGTCAGCTCGAAGCGGTCGACAACCAGGGGGCCGCCCTCGGCACCCCAGGTGGCGCTGTGTTGCGAGCAGGCGAGCAGAGGCAGCATCAGAGCAGCGGGGAGCGCGCGGTACATGGGACCCTCCGAAGCAGATATCCATCCTACGCTTGTTGGACCCGCCAGGGCCAGTGGGGTGAAAGTCGGGGCGGACTGACAGGGCGGTTCAGGACCCGGAAATGCGATCCTGGCCGCTCCAGCGGACCATCCCGGCCGCTCCGGCCTCTGAAACCCTTTCCTGGTCCGCGTAGGCGGACCATCCGAAGCGTTCCGGTCTCTGAAACCCTTTCCTGGTCCGCGTGGGCGGACCATCCGAGGCGTTCCGGTCTCTGAAACCCATTCCTGGTCCGCTCGAGCGGACCATCCTGGCCGCTCCGAACCCTGGA
>CAZHIK010001479.1:0-2037 GCA_964532635.1 uncultured Enterobacterales bacterium | reverse complement strand
CTGCACGGCCGCCAGGTCATGCCGGGGATGCGGTCCACCAGGGCGCCCAGACCCAGGCCGAGCAGGATGCTCTGGGGCACGATCCACAGGCTGGCCCAGCGATAGGCGTCCATCCAGTCGCCGCCCACGTAGATGCAGTAGAACATCGCGGCGCAGTAGGCGCCCCAGGTGATGGACAGGGCCTGCCAGCCCTTGCGGCCCAGGGTGAGCAGACCCAGGGCCACCGCCCCGCCGTAGATGTACCAGCAGCGGATGACGACCCACTTGCGGCGCACGGGGTTCCAGAAGTCCAGGTCATCGAAGAGCCAGCCCTTGCCGTCCCAGAGCACGAACAGGCCGAAGAAGGCCAGCAAGGTCAGCCCCAGGGCGCCGCGCCAGCGCTTGAGCCCGGCGGCTGCGAAGAAGAACAGCGGGATCACCCAGGCGATCCAGTAGCCGGCCATGTACTTCTTGATGTAGCCCCAGCCGCGGATGTCCCAGGAGAACGGGCGGAAGCGCTTCGAGGAGCCCAGCTTGGCGTAGTAGGTGGAGGGGTACTCCCAGGCGAAGTAGCTGTAGCGCCACCAGTGGTAGAGCACGAAGGGGATGCCGAAGATGGCCGCCCAGGCCAGCGTGGGCAGCACCACCCCGCGCAGGATGCGCTGCCCCAGGCTGCCTTCCTGGCTGGTGACCGCACGGTGGATGCGGAACACCAGGAAGGCGAACAGGCCCAGGATGGCGTACATCGGGCCTTCTGGGCGGGTGATGGCCAGCAGGAACCACAGCAACGGCGACCAGGGGCGGCCGCCGTCGACGCCTTCGCGGATGGTGCGGTACATGCCCGCAGCCAACAGCACGCAGAAGACCGAGTTTTCGAGCCCGGCGCCGCACCACAGCACGAACTGGGTGGATGCAGCCAGCAGGAAGGGGGGCACCAGGTTGATGAGGTCGTCGACGCCGCCGCGGGCTCGGCGGGTGATGGCCCAGGCCAGGGGCAGGGTGATGGCACCGAACAGGGCGCCCAGCACCTTGGAGGAGACCCAGGGCGAGACCTTCAGCATCATGAAGATGGCGATCAGGAAGGTCCAGGTGGGGTTCGAGTAGCCCTCGACCCGCTCTCCCCCGGGGAAGGTGACCAGCCCGTGGCCCTCGATGAGGTTGCGAGCGTAGGCGAAGCTGATGCCCGCGTCCTCGATGTAGAAGGGCTGCGAGACCGTGAACACCAGATAGTGGGCGATGAAGCCCACGATGCACAGGCTAAGGGCGTTGATGCTGCGGCGCTGGTTTGGAGTCAGGGCCTCCCACCAGGCCAAGGTGCGGCTCCACAAGCGTGGCAAGGGAGTCTCCCGCGGCTCGAAGACGCGCCCTGATATCGTGCTGTACCCCCGCCGGGCCACCGCCGGATCAGGCTGGCACTGCTCGTTTCGGGTTGGAGCTGGTCGGGTCGACGGCAGAGGCCTCGCCGATCGCGCGCTGCGGATCGAGCGAGGCCTCGGTGCCCGAGGGCTACATGGTCTTCTTGGGGGCGGCGCCGGCGGCCTGGGCCTGCTGGGCGGCCTTGCGGGCGGCCATCTGCTTCTTGTACTCGGCCAGCTGGTTGCGGGCGGAGGCGTCACCGGCCTTGGCCTTGATGCGGGCCAGCTTGGCGTCGAGGCTCTCGTTGTCGAGCTCGGAGCCGACGTCGGCTTCCGCCTGGAGCTTGCCGATGTGCTCGCGCACGTTGTCCAGCGCCTTGATGTCGGCGTCGGTGGACAGGCCGTCGAGGGAGGACTGGATGGAGATGCGCGCTTCGGCGTTGGCCTTCTTGGCCAGCATCTCTTCCTTCTCGCGCTTGAGCTTCGCGATCTCGCCCTGGAACGCCAGCAGACCCTGCTTGGCGTCTTCGGCCTGGCCCGCGACCTTCTCGAGCTCCATGCGGAGCTGCTCGATCTGGCTGGTGAGCTCGTCCTTCTTCTGGATGAGCACCAGGGCGGCTTCGTCCTCGCCTTCTTCGATGGCCACGGGGATCTGGACGTTGACCTCTTTGAGCTCGCGCTCCTTGGTCTCCAGCTCTTTTTC
>CAZHIK010001478.1:0-2040 GCA_964532635.1 uncultured Enterobacterales bacterium | reverse complement strand
GGTATTCGAACTTGTCGACCGCCTTCATCAGGCCGATATTGCCTTCCTGGATGAGGTCGAGGAACTGCAGGCCGCGCTTGGTGTACTTCTTGGCGATGGAGACCACCAGCCGGAGGTTGGCTTCCACCAGCTCGCACTTGGCCTGCTCGGCCAGGGCTTCAGCGGCCCGAACCTCGCGGGCCAGGATCCGCAAGCTCTCGCGGTCCATGTTGCAGGCGGTCTCGACCTTGCGGATCTTGCGCAGCTCACGGCGGACCCGGCTGTCGAACTCGCGCCAGGTCTCCTCGGGGATGCCGCTCGAGAGGATCACCTCGCGGCCGGCGGTGTCCGGCGTGCGACGTACCTTGCGGATCATGCGGCGGAGATCCTTGACGGGCACCCGCGCTTCCCTCGCCACCTGCTCGATGATCCGCTCCGAGCGCTTGATGTGGCTCCAGTGCTCCCGCAGTTCTCGAGCGGCGGCCTGGATGCGGGACTTGGGCATGTCGATGCTGTCGATGAGGTCGTTGAGCTGATTGTCGAGCTGCTCGAGGGTCTCCTGGGCTGCGAGACGGCGCTTCTTGGACTTCGCCCGCGCCAGGGCCTGCTTGGCCTCGGCACGCGCGTCGAGCAGCGCCACGATCCGCTCGAGGACCGTGGGCAGAGGGACGCCATCGCGGGACAGCTTGACCCGAACGGGCTTGGACGGGGGAGCGTCGGTGGACGGGGGCGTGCAGAGTTCTTCGATGAGGGGGAGGCCGAACTCGCTGGTGAGGATCCAGCTGCGCATCAGCTGCTCCCCCCGCTCGATCCGCTTGGCGATCTCGATCTCGCCCTCGCGGGTGAGCAGAGAGACGGTGCCCATCTTGCGCAGGTACATGCGGACCGGGTCGGTGGAGCGCGCGGTGAGCTTCGCGTCTTGGGGGTCCTCGGGGGGCTCGCCCCGACGAGCGGCTTCTGCGCGCTTCTTGGCGGCCTCCACGACCTCGATGTCCATCTCCGAGAAGAGGATCATGATGTCGTCGATCTGGTTGCCGCTGATCAGGTGCGTGGGCAGGGCGCTGCTCATCTCTTCGTAGGTGACGTAGCCGCGCTGCTTCCCAATGCTGATGAGCTCTTGGATCTCCGTCAGGTCTTTGTCCTTGAGCATCCGTATTCCTCTTGGGCCGCAGAACAGCTGCTTGGCAGGGGGGAAACCTGCCTGCGGAGTGCGGGGTCAGCCGGTGACACCGCCGAGCACCAGGCTGCGCTGAGAAGCCGGGGTAACTTGTCCTGTCAACCCGGAGGCCGCAAGGAAAAATTCCCACGCGAACAGAAGCCCCCTTCGGAGCCGATTCAATCGCTGGGGAACCGGCCCTGGAGGCGCTGCTCGAGGGATTTCTTCAGCATGATGAGGCGTAAGCGCTGCAAGATCAAGTCCCGCTGGTCTTGGGAGCCGGGCTCAGCGGCGTCGATGGCCCGATGAAGCTGGGCCAGCCGCTGGTCGACACGGGGCAGCTCGAGGCGAGCGAGGATCTGGTGGGTGGCGGGCAGCACGCGATCTTCGGCGTAGAGCTCTTGTTGTGCCCCCACCGCGGCCAGCAGGTTGCGCAGGGCTTGGTCCTCGGTGGCGTCGATGGCTGCGGTGAGGGGCTGACCCTGGAGCAGAATGGCGATGACGTCGAGCACGGAGTGGCTTTCGCTGATGAGGGTGGGATCGGCGTGCTCGAGCACGGGCGCCACCTGTTCCCGGTGGTGTACCAGCAGCCAGAGCAGGTGGCGCAGGCCGCGGGAGTGGCGGGAAGGCTCGGGCCGAGAAGCGGGCTCGGGGGATGGGAAGCGGTCGTCCCAGTCCCGGCCCCCGCCTCCGCCTCCGCGGACGCGGCGCACCTGGCGTATCACCTGGGACTCGGGGAGGTAGAGCACGTCGGCCACCCGGCGCACCAACGAGGCGCGGGCGACCTCGGGGAACGAGGCGATCAAGGGGGCGAGCTGCTCGAGGGCCCGCTGTCGGCCCAGAGGGGTGGAGCCGTGCTCGTCGGCCGCCCGAAAATGAAGTCCAGCCAAGTCGTGCTCGCACTC
>CAZHIK010001477.1:0-2042 GCA_964532635.1 uncultured Enterobacterales bacterium | reverse complement strand
GAAAGTGCCGGAGTTCTCCTACCCCCACGGCTCTACAAACTGCGCCCTGAACTTCATCTCGGTCCACCGCTCCATGCAGTTCTATGGCTACACCCACTACCACGTGGAGTGCTCCAAGATGATCCGCCAGGGCCTGCTCACCCGCGCCGAAGCCCTCGAGCAGCTGCGGATCACCATCGACAACGACACCCTGAACAAGCTGGCCGAGCCGCTGAACTACAGGTTCGACTAGGCGTTCACTCCGCGGTACCCGGCTGCCACAGGTCCGAGAACGGCACGGTGTTGCCGAAGGCGGCGCCCGCCCGGGCGGACAGCTCCCAGACCACATCGCCCTCGATGGTGACCTCGCGGACCAAGCCGCTCGAGCCGAAGTTGATCAGCCGGTTGCCGTTGTCGAGATCGCGCGCGGTGCCCTGCACCAGCACGTAGATGCCCTCGCCGTCGCCGTGGCTCCAGATCTCGTCGAGGGTCTGCGCGTCGTCGTCGATGGCGTACTCCACCGCGGTGGTCTCGTGCCGCCCATCCTCGATGTCTTCGGTGGTGATCATGATGAGGGTGTCGTCGGCGGTCCAGCTGACGTCGTGCTGGTAGTTGAAGCTGCGGCTGCCATCGGTGAGCTGGTAGCCGGTCTCTCCACCGAACTCCCTCAACACCTCGCCGCTGGTGGCGTCGATCTCGGCGATCATGTCCAGGTTGCGGAAGGAGATCAGGTAGGTGTTGCTGTCTTCGTAGTAGTGCAGCGAGTTGGCGTGGGTCCAGTCGCCGCCCTGGGGATAGAAGCCCGAATCCCATCGGTCATGCCACTCAGGATCGTGCTCGAAGCTGTCGTCCCAGACGCTCCAGAAGGTGGTGGGTTCGCCACCATCCGGTGGTACGTCACCCACAACGGGCTCTAGCTTGCCGTCACCGCCCATGTCGTAGTCCCGTACGTCGATGGCGATGTAGGCGATGGAGCCATCGGGCAGCTCGGTGAAGGCGTGGTGGCCCAGGGGGGTGTCGATGTCTTCGTCGACGGTACCGTCGATGGAGACCCGGGTGACGTTGCTGTCGTCCTCGCTGTGGTCGATGAGGAAGCTGTTGAACAGGATGTTGTTGGTGCCGCGCTCGAAGTTCAGCTCGATGGGGTTCTTGAGAGGGCTGACCCGCTTGTACCAGAGCCAGTTGCCTTCGCGGTCGATCACGTAGACGCAGGGCACGGTTCCGAAGGCGGTGCCCAGGATGTACAGATCGTCGCTGACCCGATCGGGCTCGTAGACGGTGACATCGAAGTCGGGCAGATCCGAGGGCACGCCGCCGGTCGTGATGGTGCCCTTGACGTCCTTTTCCTTGCCGTCGATCTCGGAGACCGCGCGGTAGTACACGTCGGTGAGGGGCGGGGTACCGAGCAGGGTGAAGAAGTGATCGGTGCCGCCTTCGTCCACCGGAGTGACCATGCCGTAGTCGTTGGTGAAGCCGTACTCGACCCAAGAGACCGCGTCGGAGTCGGTGGTCCACTCGAGATGGGGCAGGGTGTTGACGTTTTCGTTGATGTACGCCTCGATCTCGAAGGGCGCACAGCCACCCAGCAGCATGGCAGCGAGAGGAACAAGTGAGCTGTTCATGGTGGAATTCCAGCAGGTTCGGTGGTCCGCAGCGCCGCCGGGGCGCCCGCGCTCGGATGAGGGGCACGTCGAGGCTGCACAAGCTACACCGCGCAGACGGGATCCGCACCCCCCTCCAGCGCACAGAGACCTGTCATGAACGACGAGCAGACCACCATCTCCGCCCTGCGCGCCCGGCTGCGTGACTTCAACCAGGCTCGGGACTGGGGCCAGTACCACTGCCCCCGCAACCTCGCGATGGCCCTGTCGGCCGAGGCCGGGGAGCTGATGGCGCTGTACCTGTGGTGCGAGGACGACGGGCCGCAGCCGAGGGTGGCCTCACGTGAGGTCAAGGTGCCCGAGGAGCTGGCGGACGTGGCCATCTGCCTCATGAACCTGTGTGAGGCGACGGGGGTGGACCTCGCGGAGGCCATCGAAGCGAAGCTGGCGAAGAACGAGGCC
>CAZHIK010001476.1:0-2042 GCA_964532635.1 uncultured Enterobacterales bacterium | reverse complement strand
GGTTCTCCGCCCTCATGCTACCTTCTGGCGTTCCGTCGCCTGCTCCTATACTCCACGATTTCGTCGTACGCACTGTCACAACCCTGTCAGGCTCGCACCGCACGAGTCGTTTCCGATAGCGTCCGGGGGCTTCACTTCCAACACATCCAAGCCAGCAAGCAGAGGAATCGGCCCGCGGACATAGCGCAGCTCGCATGTCTCGACGCCCGCAAGTGCACCGAGCGCGCTGCTTCGCGACCCAGCCCTCCACCTCCAGTTCACGATGTCCTGGGCGTCCCGCGGCGTGAGCACGCAGCCGCCGGATCCGGTCCAGGCCCACGGGGGCACGCCAGCCGCCGCCCTGCTCGAGCCAAGAGCCCACGTTCGAGGCGTCGGCCGCCGCCGTCAGCCGCGGGTCGTCGGCATCGCTGACCCCCGAGCCCACCTCCACGGGCATGCCGGCCGCGCGAGCCTCCTGCACGTCGGCGGGCACGGTGGGCTGCCCGGTCTCAGAGCCGGTGATCACCAGGGCTTCGGCCCTGCAGAAGGGGTAGCCCCGGGCCAGATCGGCCAGGGAGACATCGCCGTTGACCGCGTGGGCGGCGTGCTTCTTGCGCACGTCGGCCCGCGCCCAGGGCCTTGCGAGCCCGCAGCAGCTCGCCAGCGCTGGCCTCGAGCCAGCCTTCGGTCCGTAGCCTCACGGCTGACGGGGTGACAAGGGGAAGACCCAGTTGGCGAGCACCGGCGAACCAACAAGGGCACGACTATGGGTCATCGAGGAGTTGCTTCGCCTACTCCGGCGGCCCCAACACCGGCAGCGCCTCCCCCAGCCGCTCGGCCTCGTACAGCTCGCAGAAGTGGCGGGCGAAGCGCAGCGGAAAGTCCTCCACCTGGTCGGCGCAGTGGGGAGTGAGGAGCACGTTGGGCAGCGCCCACAGCGGGCTGGCGGTCGGCAGCGGCTCGCGCTCGAAGACGTCCAGCCAGGCACCGCCCAGCCTCCCCGAGCCGAGGGCTTCGATCAATGCAGGCTCGTCCACCACAGCCCCACGGGCGGAATTGAGCAGCAGGGCTCCGGGCTTCATGCGAGCAAGCATGTCCGCGTCGAACAGCCTTCGGGTCGCCTCGGTCAGGCGCAGGTGCAGGCTGACCACGTCGGCCTCGGGGAGCAGGTCCGGGAGCGCATCCGGGCCGACCATGCGCTCCACCGCAGGGTGAGGCAGCTCGCTCTGGCGTACACCCAACACCCGCATCCCAAGCGCCGCTGCGCGCTCGGCCAGGGCCCCGCCCACCCGGCCCACCCCCACGATCAGCAGGGTACGCCCCGCCACAGGCCGGAAGCGCCGCGAGGCCCAGCGGCGAGCCCGCTGATCCGCGGCGAAGCCCGGCAGCCCCACCCCCAGTGACAGCAGCGCGGCCAAGGCGGTCTCGGCCAGAAACGGCGCCAGCACCCCCGCGCTGTTGGTGACGGTGATCCGCTCGGCGTCCCAGCGCCCCAGGTGATCGAACCCGGAGCCCCCCACGTGGAACCAGCGTAGCGCCGGCGCCTCCAAGGCCCGAGCGTGCGCAGGACCGGGGAAGTCGGAGTGCTTGATGGAGAAGACCAGCGTGGGATCGTGCTCCGCGACGGCGCGCGCCACCTCGTCCGGACTGCGCGCGCAGCCGATGGGCAGTGCGGGCAGCCGTTCGTGGAACAGATCCAGGACGTCTTCGGGGTGGTCGTGCAGGACGAGCAGGCGATCGGGACTGGAGGGCATGGAGCGAGCCTAGCCCGACAGCCTCCGCCGGACCCGCGCGCATCCCAGGAAGAACAGCCCCAGGGCCGCCGAGGAGCCCGGCAGCCCCGCCGGGCGGCCGCACCCGAACGGGCCTGCCCCGCGCACAGCGGGGGCGGGATCGCATGCGTCCCCCAGCCCATCACCGTCCTGGTCCCGCTGCTCGGGATCGGGATCGTTCGGGCAAAGATCGCAGACATCGCCCACACGATCATCGTCGTAGTCCAACTGGCTGCTGTCGACGCGCTCCGGACAGATGTCGCAGGCGTCACCTACATGATCAGAACGGAC
>CAZHIK010001475.1:0-2043 GCA_964532635.1 uncultured Enterobacterales bacterium | reverse complement strand
GGTGGGGCGTCTGGTGCTGATCTCGTTGGTGGACGGCTGGCGGCAGGTCATCCGCCTACCGGAAGAGGCCGGCGTGGGTGGCTGGCTGGCGGCGCGGCTCGACTGGTTGGTGGCCGCCCGCCAGGACCTGCTGGCACACCGTCGCCACCGCCGCAGCGCACCGCTTCCCTTCGCCCACGACGGCTTCCGACCGGGTCAGGAGGACATCGTGGCTGGTTGCGAGCGTGCCCTCGGGCGCGGCTGCCACCTGATGCTGTCGGCTCCGACAGGGGTGGGCAAGACTGCGGCGGTCCTGCTGGGCGCGCTGCGGGTGGCCTACACCCAGGAGCGGTGCGTCTTCTACGCCACCGCCCGCACCACCCAGCAGCACCTGGTGCTCGAGACCCTCGAGACCATGCGGGAGCGGGGCCTGGTCATTCGCGCCCTGGGCTTGAGGGCCAAGGGGCGCAGCTGCCTGGCCGACCAGCAGGACTGCCACCCCGAGCGCTGCCGCTACGCTGCGGATCTGCCCGAGAAGCTCCGCGCACCCGAGCTGCTGGATGACCTGTTGGCCTCGGGGGTGATCCGTCCCGAGCGCGTGGCCGAGGTAGCGCAGCAGGCTGACATCTGCCCTTACGAGCTGTCTCTGGAGCTGGCTGAGCGCTGCGACCTGGTGGTGGGCGACTACAACTACGTCTTCGACCCTTCGGTCGCCCTGCGGCGCTTCTTCGGGGAGGGGGGCGATCCTGGCAGCTGGC
Source organism: uncultured Enterobacterales bacterium (assembly GCA_964532635.1). GTDB lineage: Bacteria > Myxococcota_A > UBA796 > UBA796 > JAFGLY01 > CALDOK01. The sequence continues at coordinate 1,306 of CAZHIK010001475.1, read as the reverse complement.
TGGTGCTCGTGGACGAGGCCCACCACCTGCCCGAGCGAGCGCGGGGCTGGCTCTCGCCGGCACTGGACGGTCGTACGGCGCTGCAGGCGCGTGCGGGGCTCGACGACCTCGGTGCCCCCTTCGGCCCACACGTCGAGCTGCTGGAGCGACTGCTCGAGGCCATCGAGGATGCCGGGGAGGGGGTGGAGGCCGCCTTCCAGGACGGCACGCGCATGGTGGCAGTGGATTCCTCGCAGTTGCAGGAGCTGCGGGAGCGGGCGGACGAGCTGGCTCTGGACTACGCCATCGGCGTGCAGCGGCGCTGGCGCAGCGGCCTGCCCCTGCCACGCCTCCCGGATGCCGTGGGAGTGGCCGACCCCTACCAGCTGACCTGCTGGTCCTTGGCGCGCTTCGTGGACCGGCTGGCCAAGGCCGGCGAGGAGACCGTCGCGCTGTACTCACCGCGCCCGGATGCCCCTGGGGATCTCGCCCTCTTCTGCCGGGATCCCTCGGTCTACCTCGGGCCCCTGCTCGAATGCCTCGCGGGCTCGGTGAGCCTGTCGGGGACCCTGGAGCCCTTGGAGCTGCACCGCTCGCTGTTGGGGCTGCGACCGGCGGGCTGCGAGGCGCTCCGGGTGCCGTCGCCCTTCGATCCCGCGCGGCAGGCCACCATCGTGGCTTCCTCGGTCTCCACCCGTCTCAAGCACCGGGAGCGGGATCGGGAGAGGACGGCTCGGCTGGTGGAGCAGGTGGTCGCGGCGGTGCCGGGCAACAGCGCCGTGCTCTTCTCCAGCTTCGCCATGCGCGACGACGTCTCGGCGCTGCTCGAGCTTCCGGGGCGAGAGCGGCTCCTCCAGCGGCCCGAGATGGGCGAGGCGGCACGCCGGAGGCTCCTGGATCGGCTGGCGCACCCTGGAGGCTCGCCCCGGGTGCTGCTGGGGGTGGCCGGCGGGATCTTCGCCGAAGGTGTGGACCTGCCAGGGGACGCCCTGCTGGCCATGGTGGTGGTGGGGCCCGCTCTGCCCGCCGTGAGCCCCCAGCAGGAGCTGGTGCGCCACTGGTATCGTCAGCGCCTGGGCAAGGGCTTCGAGCTGGCCTACCTCGCGCCCGGCATGACCCGGGTGGTCCAGGCTGCTGGTCGCGTGATTCGCTCGGCCCGGGATCGGGGGGCCGTGGTCCTCGTGGGTCAGCGCTTCCGACAGAACGACTACGCGGCGTTCTTCCCCCCACACTGGCAACCGCAGCGCAGCTCTCGACCTTGGCGGGAGGTGGAGGCCTTCTTCGCGAGCTGCGTCGACGGCGACCGAGACGGCACGCCCGATGGCCA
>CAZHIK010001474.1:1387-2051 GCA_964532635.1 uncultured Enterobacterales bacterium | reverse complement strand
CCATCGGGACCTTCAGCTCCAGACTACACCTGGTCCGCGAGGTTCCGCCCGGACCCTACGATCTCTTCACAAGCTCGTCGCCCAGGGCCTCGATGGCGGCGAGGAAGGCCTCCATGGTGGGTTCCCCGGCCTGGACCACGGCGTCCGGCCCCTCGGGCGTCGGGAGGGACTCGCGCACCGAGCCCACCAGACCGAGCACCCGGGGCACACCCGCCCGGCGTGCCCGAGCGATGACCACATCAGCCACCTTGCCCTCGAAGCTGGTGCGGTCCAGCCGCCCCTCCCCGATGACCGCCGCGTCGGCTCCGTGCAGCTTGCCGGCCAGGCCGGTGAGGCGGGCAATGCGCCTGGCGCCGGGGACGATGCGCGCACCGACGCAGGCGAGGGCGAAGCCCAGACCGCCGGCCGCTCCTCCGCCGGGCAGATCGGTGGAGAGGCGCTCGAGCCCGCGGTCCTCTCGCCAGCGCCCCAGCAACTCCCCCCAGCCGGCGAAGACCTCGCGCTGGCGGGCCACGTCGTCCGGAGTCAGGCCCTTCTGAGGACCGTAGAGCTCCGGGGCCCTGACCAGGGGGCTGGACACGTCGCTCAGCAGCTCCACCACCCACCCCCGCAGGGGCACGGGGCCGTCCACCCGCACCACACGGTGCAGCCGTGCGCCTGGCAG
>CAZHIK010001474.1:0-1377 GCA_964532635.1 uncultured Enterobacterales bacterium | reverse complement strand
CGGGAGGCAGGCACCGACCCTGGGCGTCCCGAAGGGTGAGGCCCAGGGCCTGCAGGGCCCCCGCGCCGCCGTCCATGGTCGCCGTGCCCCCCAGGCCCACCACCAGAGGACCGTCGCCGAGGCGAACCACACGACGGCCGAGGGGATAGCTGCTGCGCTCGTGCCACAGGCCGGCCATGGCCGGCCGAGCGGGACCGAGCCAGCGGGCGGACTCCACCACCTCGAGGCCGCCCGCGACACCGTGGAAGCGAAGCACCTCCAGGGTGCCTTCGCCACCGTCGGCCATGGGGTGGCGAACCACCTGGATGCCCCGCAGGCCCAGCACCCGCTCCACCAAGTTGCAGGCCGCCGGCGCCGACAGAAAGCCCCCGTAGCTGTCGGGAGCGTAGACGACCCGCACGCTCAGCCCAGCAGGCGAGCCCGCAGGGGGGCGTCCGCAGGAAGCCAGCGAGAGAGCTGGCGGCCGAGCAGCAGAGGCTGCCGATGCAGGGCAGCGAGGTCCCGGCTGCCGGTGAGCAGCATCCCCATGCGCAGCTCGGCGATGATCCTCCGCAGGTAGGCCTCTGCCCCGTCCTGCCCACCACGATGCCAGGCCTGGAGCACGGCCCGGGCGTACCCGCAAGCCGATGCGCCGAGCGCGAGGGCACGCAGCGCGTCCAGCCCCGTGGACAGCCCGCCAGTGGCGATGGTCTGCAGGCCGGTGCCGTCGCACTGCACGATGCTGGCGGCGGTGGGGATGCCCCAGTCCCAGAACACCTCACCGCGCTCGGCGTCATCGCCTGCCGTGCGCAACGTCTCCACCCCCACCCAGCTGGTGCCGCCCGCCCCCGACACATCGGCCACCCGCACCCCGGCATCCACGAGGCGCTCGGCCACAGCACGGGAGATGCCGCAGCCGGTCTCCTTGGCCACGATGGGAGTGTCCAGCTGCTCCACCAATCGACGCAGGGTGGCCAGGCCCTCGCGGAAGTCCAGGTCGCCTTCCGGCTGGACCAGCTCCATGGCGGGGTTGAGATGCACACAGAGTGCGTCGCAGCCAGCGTGGCGCACCATGGCCTCGAGGGCCGGGGCGGACGCCTCCCGGGCCTGCACCAGGCCGATGTTGCCCAGCAGCAGCACCGAAGGGGCGGTGTCCCGCACCTCGAAGCCCAGGTTGGAGCCCTTGACCAGCTGCCGGCGCTGCGAGCCAAAGGCGAAGCCGACGCCCAGGCTCTGGGCCACCGCAGCGAGATCCCGGTTGATGACCTCAGCGCGCTCGGTGCCGCCGGTCATGGCTGCGATGACGATGGGGGCCTCGAGCTCTCGACCCAGCAGGGTGCAGCGGGTGTCGATCTCGGCCAAGGCCAGGTCGGGCAGGGCGTCGTGGATCAGCTCCAC
>CAZHIK010001473.1:0-2057 GCA_964532635.1 uncultured Enterobacterales bacterium | reverse complement strand
GGGCCGGGCTGTCCTCTCGACCTCGCCGCATCAGGTCGAAGTGGTGGCGCACCCAGTCTGGAGCGGACTCGTACCAACCTCGAGCGGTCTGGTTGTCGTGGGTGCCGGTACACGCCACGCAGTTGGGACCGGGGAAGTGACAGGGGTGGTGGGGATTCGAGGAGTCACCGTCGAAGCCGAACTGCAGGACCTTGGTGCCCGGAAAGCCCAGCCCGTCGCGGAGGGCGACGGTGTCTTCGTCGATGAAGCCCAGATCCTCGACCACCACAGGCAGCTGCTCCGGAGTGACGGAGCGCCCCATCATGTCGCCGTACTCCGCAGCGAGAGCGTCGAAGAGGGCGCGCCCCGGTCCGGGAGTCCACCAGCCCTCGCGCGGGCTCTTCTCGAAGGGGAAGGAGAAGTAGGCGGAGAAGCCGCGGAAGTGGTCGATACGGACCTCGTCCACCAGGTCCATGATGCGACGGAAGCGCTTGCGCCACCAGTCGTGGTCGGTGGCGGTGGAGTGTTCCCAGTCGAACACCGGGTTGTCCCAGCGCTGGCCATCGGCGGTGAAAGCGTCGGGCGGAGCCCCGGCTACGATGCGGGCCGTACCGTCCTCGGAGAGCTGGAACAGATCGCGGTGGGCCCAGCAGTCGGCGCTGTCGCCCGCCACGTACAGCGGGATGTCGCCCATGATGCGCAGCCCACGCTCGGAGAGCTCGCGGCGCAGCTTGGCCCACTGTCGGTGCACCAACATCTGCAGGGCCGCGGCTCGGTGGAAGCTCTGCCTGTAGCGCTGTGGGATCTCGGCCAGGGCGGCGGAGTGCCGGTCCCGCAGGGACGCCGGCCAGGCTTGCCAGCCTTGGTTCAGCTCGTGCTTGACGGCCCACCAGGCCGCGAAGTCGAAGGCCCACCAGCCCTGCTCCTCGAGCCAGACGTCGAGCTCCCGCTCACCGACGGCCTGGGCAGCCCGGTCCAAGAGGGGATCCTTCCAGGCGCGTAGCGCCTGCCAGGGCACCCGATCGGGCTCTGGGGCCGGGGGCATGTCCCGCTGGGCCTGGGCCCACTCGGCCGCGCTGAGGACACCGTCCTCGACCAGTGCCTGAAGGCCGATGTACATGGGCTCCACCGCGAAGGCCGAGGTGCCCGAGTAGGGGCACTCGTTGGCCCCATCCGGAGGCACCGGCAGGATCTGCCAGAAGGCGAAGCCGCCCTCGGCCAGCTGGTCCAGGAAGCGCCAGGTGTCGGCACCCGCGATGGTTCCCACCGGCTCGGAGCCAGGCAGGGAGAACAAGGGAAGGAGAAGGCCGCTGCGTCGCATGGCCGCCCGTTTATTGGGTGCTGGCCGAGGCGCCAGCGGCGATCTTCACTTTGTGGGCTCGTCGAGGGAGGCTGTCTCGGCCACGCTCCGCGAGCGCCGGACCACCTCTCCCAGAGAGAGGCCTTCGATGGCGCTGAACAGAAGACCGAGCCCAATGGTGAAGACCAACTGGCCCGCGTGGATCAACAAGGCCACGGTAGCCGCCAGGGAGGTGTTGACGCCGAGCAAGCGCAGCGCCGCCGATCCTCCGGCCTCGTGTGAGCCCAGGAAGCCGGGAGTCGGCACCGCCGCGAAGGCGGCCATGGTGAGGGACCACACCACCATGGCATCGCCCAGCCCCAGATCGAGTCCAGGCATGCCCAGCAGCACCATCCACAGGCCCGCCACCGTGAGGGTCCACACACCAGCGGTGAAGAGCACCACGAGCACCGCCTTCCTCGGCGTGCGGCCCAGCTCCACCAGCCCGCGCCCGAAGTGGCGCAGGAAGTCCGCTCCGCGCCGCGCCAGGCGCTGGTTGATGAGCGCAGCCACCCGCTCCACGAGGCGGATCACCGGCTCGCCAATGAACACCACCGCCGCGATGAAGACCAGGCCAGCGGCGCTGGTACCGGCGGCGAAGGTCTGCCCAGCGGACACGAGATCCACCCCCGCCACCTCCACACCGCCAGGCGGGATGTCCACCAGGACGCCCACCAGCAGCAGCATCACCAGCAGGCCATCTTTGTCGAGCGCCTGCTGGACATGGTCAGCCTGCTGG
>CAZHIK010001472.1:781-2057 GCA_964532635.1 uncultured Enterobacterales bacterium | reverse complement strand
AGCCGCCCCTGGCCATGGCCTGCAGCAGATCGCGGTCCAGGGTCTCGGGGCGCAGGCCGTTGGGGCAGCCCCAGCTCATCCCGATGGGGGCCAGGTGGTCGCACAGGTCCAGCAAGCGCTCGCGATCTGCGCTCATGTGGTCGTCCTCGAGCAGCGCCCAGCCCACGGCCCAGCGCGACCGCAGCTCGGCCAGCTCTGCAGCCACCTCGCGGGGCCCCCGGGGGCGCCACTGGCCGCCGTGCAGGGCGGGCGCCGCGCAGTGGGCGCAGCTGCAGGGGCAGCCGCGGCTGGTGATGGCGGGGGCGCGGAGGGGAGCGTTGCGGGCCCAGGTGCGCCCGTAGGCTTCGAGGGGAAAGACCTCGCGGTCGGGCCAGGCCAGGGTGGTGGGGTCCGGTATGGGCTCGCGGGGAGTGGATCGCTGCAGCTCGCCGTCGGGATCGAACCAGGCCAGGCCAGGCACTTCGATGAGGGCGTGGTCCTCGAGGATGGCATGGCCCAGGGCTGCCAGCTCCACGATGGCGTGCTCTCCTTCGCCTATGACCGCCACCCGAGCACCGGTGCGCTCGAGGGTCTGCCGGGGCCGCAGGGTGGCGTGGGGTCCGCCCACGACCACAGGGGCGCTGCACGCCGAGCGCGCCAGCTCTGCAGCCCGGGCGGCCCGCTGCAGGTTGGCGGACCACACCGAGATCCCCACCAGGTCGGGGCTGATGGCGGCGACCCGGATGGCGAGCCCTTCGAGGCCCTCGAGGCCGGCGTCGTAGCCGTGGACCTCGCAGCCTGCTGCCTTCAGCGCCGAGGCCAGGTAGCCCAGGCCCAGGGGCTGGCTGTGCTCGAAGCCAAGCCCCGGGAAGACCAGCAGGACGCGCATCGCGGCTAGCCCGGATCCTTGCTGCCGAAGGACTGGAGCATCTTGAAGGCCACGCGAGCCGAGCGGATCATCTCCTCACTGCTGCGCATGCGGGCCAGGGAGCGAGCGATCATGTGGGGCCGGAAGTAGAAGCTGTAGTAGGCCAGCTTGGTCCACAGCTCGATCTCCGACTCACCCAGCTCTGTCCAGTGGCTGCCCATGCGGCGCTCTTCGGCGCTGCCCAGCACCCAGTGGCGCCAGTAGTCCTGGCCCGTGACCCGCACCTGCTCCTGGTACAGCTCGGTCATGGGCTTGGCGATGGTGCGGGAGTACTGGGCGAACTCCAGCCCCAGCTGCTGGGAGTAGCGGATGGTCTTCCACATGCTGCGGCGGGTCTCGCCGGGCACCGCCACCATGAAGAAGCCCAGG
>CAZHIK010001472.1:0-771 GCA_964532635.1 uncultured Enterobacterales bacterium | reverse complement strand
GGCTTGCAGGGTGGGTACGATCTTGCGAGGCGCCAGGGGCTTGCGCATCCGCAGCAGGGCTTCGGGGCTGGGGGTCTCGATGCCGTAGTAGATCTGGCGTAGCCCGGAGCGGGCCATCAGCTGCAGCAGCTCGGGGTCGACGGAGCCGATGCGGGAGCGGCAGGACCACTCGAGGTCCAGGTCCGCCCGGATGATGCCCTCGGCGATCTGGACCGTGCGCTCGCGGTTGTACGGATAGTCCGCGTCGAAGATGTCGATCTCGCGGATGCCGTAGCGGTTCACACACTCCTTGATCTCTTCGACCACCAGGTCCGCGCTGCGCTCGCTGAAGGGCATGGGCGCGATGGCGCAGAAGGTGCACTTCCAGGGGCAGCCCATGGTGGTCATCATCATGGTGAAGGGCTTGCGCTGGCTGATGAAGGAGTAGTAGCGGTCGTTGGGCAGCAGGTGGCGGGCGGGGAAGGGGAAGCGGTCGAAGTCCAGGTCGCTGTTGTCGTGGGGCTCGACCACCACCCGACCGTCGTCGCGATAGCAGGCACCGGGGATGCCGCGGGGCAGCTCGCCGGCTTCGATGGCCGCCAGCATCTTGGGCAGGCTGTCCAGGGCGTGGCCCGCCAGGCCGTAGTCCACCACGGGGTGGGTCATGGTCTCGTGGGGGTAGAGCAGCAGGTTGACACCGCCCACCATCAGCGGCGCCCGGATCGAGGCCCTCACCTGGCGCATGAAGCTCAGGGTGTCGCGGAACATGTAGGTGGTCAGGTAGGTGCCCAG
>CAZHIK010001471.1:0-2059 GCA_964532635.1 uncultured Enterobacterales bacterium | reverse complement strand
GGTGGGCGCGGGGGGGGGGGCGGCGGCCCGGGGGGGCGCCACGGGCGGGGGGGGGGGGGGGACGGTGCATGGGGCAGGGGCCCGCTGCCGGGCAGCCCCGGGGGACCATCGGCGGGCGGCTCGAGGCGGGTGGCGGCCAGCAGGCCGTACCAGCCCATGGGATCCTCTTGGACCACGCGTCGGTACAGCTGGCGGGCGCGTTCGGGATCCTCGCCGGCTTCGGCGACCCGGCCCAGGTAGTACGAGGCCCGTGTGGCACGGGCCCGATCGCTGCTGCGGATCCGCTCCAGGCGCGTTTTGGCGTCGTCCAGGTTGCCAGCACGCCAGGCGCAGAAGGCTCCGAACCACGCCCCCTGACGGCCTCGCCCGCCGCCGCGGGTGGCCACCCGATCCCAAAGGACCTGGGCCTTGTCGTGGTGGCCGGCGAGCATGTGGGCCCAGGCCACGTCGTCGTGGGCTCCGCGCCAGCGCCAGTGGCCGCTGTGAGCCTTCAAGCCCTGCTCGCCCCACTCGGCGGCCTTGTCCCACAGGGCTCCGCGGGAGGCGGCGCGGTGGGCCATCCAGGCGTTGTTGGGGGTGGGGTCGGCGCGGTAGCGCTCGGCGAACAGGGCTTCGAGGGCCGCGTAGTCACGGGTGCGCCAGCCGAATGTCTCCCTGTGCTCTCGGACCCAGGAGGCGGCCTCGGGGTCCTGCTGCAGCTCGGCCCACAGGCTGCGAGCTTGCGTGTACTCCCGGGCGCGCAGGGCCGAGAATGCCAGGCGCATCTTGGCCGAGCGGTCCATGACGATGGCGGCATCGATGCCTTCGGCCTCGAGGGCCTCGAGGGCCTCGAGGGCGGCGCGCCGGGTGGTGGGGTAGTCGTAGTCCAGCGCCATGAGCTGCAGGCCAGCCACCGATCCCTTGCGGGTCCGGTTGACCTTGGCCAGGGCCTGGCCCAGTTCGGCGATCTCGGCGTCGGGTCCTTCGGGATCGAGATCGATGAACTCCTGGTAGGCGTCGTGGGCGGGCTGGAAGTAGCCCGCGTCGGTGTAGGCCTGCCCCATGAGCAGCAGGCAGTCCTCGGCGTGGGAGCCCGCCGGCCACATGTCGCGGTACTTGGCACACTCTCGGCCAGCCACCGCGTGGCGTCCCCGGAGCTGGTCCGCCAGGGCTTCGCGATAGGCGGCCTCGGAGGCCAGGGGACCCTTGCCGGCGCGCACGCGGGTGAACTGGCTGCTGGCTTGGTTGTAGCGTCCCTGCCGCATGTACAGCAGGCCCAGCAGGAAGCGCGCCCCGTACCAGCGTGCGCTGCGGCTGCGGGCCTTCAGCGTCGGGTGCTTGCCCTCCAGCCAGTCCGCCAGCAGGTCGGTGGCACCCACGAGGTTGCCTTGGAGCGTGCGCTGGCCGGCCAGGTCGATGGGATCGGTGCCCGGTGGGATGGGGGCAGTGGGCAGCCAGCCCAGGGCTCGGCTCAGCCGGGCCCCACCCTGGACCGTGACGGCGCCGGGCTCGGCGCGGGCGTCACCGAGGGCCGCCAGCGCGCCGCTCACGCCAATGAGCGTCAGCCCCGCCAGCAGGGCGATCAGGCCAGCGCTGGGGCGCAGCGACGCCATGCTCACGTCCTGGGTTCCGGCTCGACCTCGACGATGTCTCCTCCCGCCGCCCAGGCTTTGAAGCCACCCTGGAGCCTGCGGGTGCCCGTGAAGCCCTGCTCGCGCAGCCAGGCGGCCACAGCGGCGCTGTCCTGCTCGCCGTCCGCGTCGTAGACCGCGATGCGCTCGCCAGTGGCCGGGAGGCTGTCGAGGCGGTCTCTCAGGCTCCACCCGGGGGCGGAGAGCGCGCCGGGGACGTGGCCCTGGGACCAGTCTTCGGAAGCGCGGATGTCGACGAAGAACGGGGGGACGCCCGAGTGGAGCTGGGCCGAGGCCCACTCCTGGCTGATGTCCTGCTTGTGGTTGGGACCTGGGGTCTCGCCCCGTCCGGGCTGCAGCGGAGGCAGGCCGCTGAGGGGGGCACTGGACTCGCGGGTGTTGGACGTGGGCTCGGTGGGGCGGATCTCGGACTCGCTGGGGGTGCCCAG
>CAZHIK010001470.1:0-2060 GCA_964532635.1 uncultured Enterobacterales bacterium | reverse complement strand
TGGGCCCACGCCGGCCCCGGGTGCGTGGCCGGCTTCGTCTGCGCGTTCCTGATCCGCCTTGGCGAGGATCGGATCGGCACCACATCCGGACGTGGCGGGTCCGATGAGGGCTGTGATCAGGTAGTGGATGGGCTTCCAGGGCATGGAGCCTGCCCCGCGGTCAGACGCTTCGGAATCAGTGTATTTCATAGAAATCCAAAAATCCAAACACCAATTGTCGCAGAATGTCGCGGCCCAGAGCGGTGGCGAGGCTCACCTCTCTGGCCTCGAGGGGGCATCGGATGGCCACGGTCCAGGTTACTCTGTGGCGCTCGAGTCCAGCACCAGGTGTCCCATGTCCACCGCGATCGGCAAGTCCATCGGGGTCCTTCTCACGCCTCAGATCCTGCACATGCTGGCGAAAGTCTACGTGCCGGTCCTGTTCCCGCTCACCTTCCTCATCCTGCTGCTCGGCCTGGCCATCGACAGCTGGCTCGGCTTGCCCGAGACCATGCTCGCCTCGCCTCTCAACTGGATCGTGGGCGGGGCTCTGTTGGTTGCCGGCGGCGTGATCTGGGTGATCGCCTATGCCGCCATCGTCTTTCAGGGCAGAGGCAGCCCCTCGCCCACGGCGGGCCGCACCCAGCAGCTGGTCACCACGGGCATCTACTCGCTGTGTCGCTACCCGTCGGTCCACGCCAAGTTCCTGGGCGTGCTGGGTGTAGGCGTGATGCTCGACTCGTGGTCTTTCACCCTGATCCTGTGCCCGCTGCTGCTCATCGGCTCGCTCGTCGAGAAGCTCTGGCGCCAGGAGCCCCAGAACCACGCTGTGTTCGGGGACGCCTGGCTCGCCTACCGCGCGCGGGTTCCGTTCTTCATCCCCTGGCGGATCTTCGTGCCCCACCGCGGGCCGTCGTCCTAGGGAGCCCTCCATGGACATCACCCTCATCAACCCTCCCGAGCGCAAGCGTGTCTGGGCCGGCATCCCCAAGGAGCACGCCCACGGCGTCTACTGCTTCCCGCCTCTGGGGCTGATGTACCTGCAGTCCTCGATCGAGAAGCGCACGCCCTGGCGGGCGGAGATCTTCGACGCGGTCGTGGACGATCTGGACTACCCTGACTTCGAGCGGCAGCTGAAGCGCTACCCGCTCGATGTGGTGGGCATCACCGCCTTCACCCACTGCATCCCCGACGTGCAGTCCACCATCGACGTGGTGCGCAAGCTCAACCCCAACGCCAAGGTGGTGCTGGGCGGGCCGCACTGCAACATGTTCTCGGACTACGCCATCAACATGCGCGGGGTGGACGCCATCTGCACCGGTGACGGCGAGGACGCCTTCGTCGAGATGCTCGAGGCGTTCAACACGGGCAAGGACCTCGAGGGCATCAAGGGGGTCTGGTTCAAGGACGGCCGGGACATCATCAAGAACGAGGAGCGTCCCACTCCCCGCAGCCTCGACGCCTACCCATGGCCCGATCGCCGGCGCATTCGGTACAGGGACTACTACCTGCCGGCCATGAAGGCGCCGGTGGTCACCACCGCCATCACCAGTAAGGGCTGCCCCCACTCCTGCCCGTTCTGCCTGACCTACAAGCGGCAGTACCGCATCCGCAACATCGAGAGCATCCTGGATGAGGTCGAGCACTGCATCTCGCTGGACATCGGCGAGATCATGTTCATCGACGACCTGTTCACGCCGAACTCCCAGTGGGTGCTCAAGTTCTGCGATGGGATCGAGAAGCGCGGCCTGAAGTTCCAGTGGTCCTACAAGACCACCATCGCGGGCACCACCCGTGAGCAGATCCGACGCTGCGGTGAGCTGGGCTGCAACAAGATTCACTTCGGGGTGGAGTCCACCAACGACGAAGGCCTGGACGCCTGGGGCAAGCACTGCGACACCGATGACGTGCACCGTGTCTTCAAGTGGTGTCGCGAAGAGGGCGTGCGCTCGGTGGCCTACATCATGCTGGCCGGACCCCACGAGCGCACCATGCAGGAGTGCCTCGACAACGTCGACGCCATGATGAAGCTCGACGCCGACTACGCCGTGTTCGCGGTGTTCTCGCCATACCCCGGCACC
>CAZHIK010001469.1:0-2065 GCA_964532635.1 uncultured Enterobacterales bacterium | reverse complement strand
GGGGTGGATGAGCTGGACAACCTCGTGCTGCTGTGCCCGAATCATCACAGGGTAGTCCATCGGGTCGACGCCGTGTTCGACTTCAGAGATCTCAGCTTTGTGTTCTCACCAGAGCAGCGCGACCGGCTTCACAATCCTGGTCACCTCGCGGGGTAGAGTCACACGATGCCTTCCCAGATCAGCGCCTACCTCGACCTGACTCCGCAGGATGCGTCGTCACAGTGGGTGCGCATCCTCGCAAGGAAGCCACAGCGCCGGCAAGAACCCTTCCTTCCTGTGGAAACGCTGTTGTGCTACGGGCTGTTCCGAGTGCTGAATCCACACAGCTACGGCGGCGCCAACATCCAACGGGTACCCCAGGAGGTCCACACGCTGGCTGCGGTATTCCAACGGCCGTTGGGTTCCATCACCAGCAAGATGCTCAACTTGGATGGTTCTCGGACCAACTGTGGCCGACATGAGCCAGAGTTGTTCATAGTGCTGGCAGGATCTCGAGACCAGTTCGGCTCACTCTACAGAACGATCATCTCTGCCGCCCGCCGGGCGGGGCTCGAGGAGGACCAGGTTCCCGATTTCCTTGGATTGCTGGGCTCCGGAGAGCTGGACCTGCTGGGGCAGGATGAGCTCGGAACCGCCGAGATCCGGGGTGTTCTCCACGAGCGGCGCGAGCGCATCGGGATCCTGTCCAGGGCCTTCGAGTTCACCGAGCAGAGCACGACGCGTATCGTCGAGCAGGCCGTTCGTTTCGGCCAACATCGGTTCGCGAGTGCCGTACTTGGAAACTACGATCATCGCTGCGGATTCTGCGGGTTCCAGCCAAAGCACCTGGCGGGACACCGTCTGCTCGTGGCCTCACACATCAAGCCCTGGAGAGATTCCAACGACAGGGAGAGGCTCGATCCGCGCAACGGGGTCGCGGCATGCCCGGTCCACGATAGCGCCTTCGACACCGGCCTGCTCACAGTGAATGGGGGGCTCCGGGTGCACAGAGCTGAACCATTGAAGAGGAGCCTCGCCGCCGACGATGGGGTTGTCCGGTACTTCGGAGAGCCCGTGCTGCAGGAGCGATTGATCTTGCCCGAGGGGGCTGTCCAGCCTGCGAGAAAGTACCTACGATGGCACAGGCAGCGAATCTTCAGAGGGGAGAGCGTGCCGTAGGTGGATGGGAATGTGTCCGCCCGACCCGGATACCCAACCTCGCCCTCCTCACCGACCGCGCGCCAAGCACGTTGCGGCACTCCCGGGACGTCGGGCGCCTGACCTCGACGCTGGCCCAGCCGGCCTGCCCACAGGCGATGATGGCCTGAGCGCATCAGCGGCGGCGTCTACCGGGGCGGCGGCCGGGTTGGCGCGGCGTGGAGGGGCGCGGGGAAGAAGAGGGTTTGGATGGGGGTGATGGACGGGAGGGGGTGAATCCCTCCCATACACCCAGGTCTCGGTGCTCGGGGTCTTCGACGGCGGGGACGACCTGCAGAGCCTCGAGGGCCTCTTGGGTGATCTCCGCGCGCAGCTTTTCGGACTCGATGGACTCGAGGGCCTTGGTCAGGCTGGAGATGGCCTTGCGGGCTGTCTGGGCTCGCTGCTCATTCGTGGGTTCTGTCTTCTCTGGGGTGAAGTCCAGGGGGCGGCCGTTGCGGATGTTTTCGATGGCGCCGGGGACCTTGCGCCAGGGGAGGTCGCGGATCTCGAGGGGCAGGGGGACGCCCTGGTCGATGGCCAGCTCGACCGCTGTGGCTACCTGGGTGGTCTCGCGGAGCCAGCGGGTGGAACGGCCCAGGGCCTCGGCGATGCGGTCGTTGTACTCGGTGACGCGACCGTGCTGGGGACGCATGGCGTTGACGCCCAGGCCGATGAGCAGGCTGTGCTCGAAGCCCTGCTGGCTGGTGGTGGTGAGGGTGTCGCTCCAGTTGGTGATGGTCTCGAGATCCGGGGAGAAGTCGTCGAGGGGCTGGCCGGCCAGGAGGCGAAAGCGGGTGGCCAGATCTTGCTCGCCGGGGCGGGGGGTGACGATGCCAAGGTCTTTTTCGGAGGGTTTTGGCACGGGGGTGCCAGAGTGGCGGTGGGG
>CAZHIK010001468.1:0-2070 GCA_964532635.1 uncultured Enterobacterales bacterium | reverse complement strand
GACTGGCCCTGCGATCACGCAACCAGGTGGATCCGTTCCTGGCCGGCGGGAGCACAGCGAACGGCGTACTTCCTCGTGGACGCCCTTCGGTTCGAACTCGGAGTTTCACTCTATGAACGTCTGAGAAGCCTCCGAGGTTTCGAAGTCTCGTTGAAGCCACGACTGGCTGAATGCCCTACGCTGACGGCCGTGGGCATGAACGCCCTGGCCTCTGCGGTGCACACTTCAGGCCGCCTGCGCCTCATGACCAGCAGCAAGGGAGTACCAACCGGACTGCACAGGGGTGAGTACGCCATCAACAGTCCCGAGTCTAGGCGCAGGGCCATGAGAGACGCGGCGGGCCTCGGCTCCTGTGTAGGAATGAGCCTGTCCGAGGTGTTCGCGGAAGACCCGGGAACGTTGAAACGTCGTATCGAGCAGACTCGACTTCTGGTCGTCCACAGCGACGAACTGGATGAGGCTGGGGAGCATGGGCACGGGCTCCACGTGTTTGGCGCCACCGTGGACAAGCTCCGCGGCGCCGTTGAGCTACTGCGTGATTCAGGCATCGATCACTTCGTGATCGCGGCAGATCATGGCTTCCTGTTGCACGACGAAACCACTCTGGACCGGGAGGGTTTCGGCTCGCGGCGTGTGCCCAAGCGGCGCTATGCCATTCACGAGGCGCCCAACAGCGCTCCATACCTGGTGAGCTTCTCACCTCTACAGCTCGGCTTGGAGGGCACAGAGACCCCATTCGTTTTTCTCACTGGCACCCACGTCTTCGACCGTGGCGCCACCAACGATGGCTTTGTACATGGCGGCATCAGCCTGCAGGAACGGGTGATCCCCGTCATCAGGCTCGAACAGAAGCGGCGGGCTGGCGCCACCACCCTTCGCTATCGGGTCACGGCAAATGCCAAAAGCCCCATCCAGGACATGTGCAGACTGTCCGGAACGCTCCAGATCGACCGAGCCGTGCAACTCGAGTTCGGAGGGGAGCGCACCCTCACCTTGGGCGTTCGTGCCCCAGATCGGGCCGATGTGGTCGTACACCTGCTCGAAGCCGATGGTGCTGACAAGGTCGGGGGCAACTTCGTAGCTACCGCAGATCAGGACTTCGAGCTGTACCTGCGCGTGACAGGCCCGCGAGAAGAGCGAGTCCGGCTTCAACTCTTCCACCCCGGGAGCCACAACCGCCTCGATCCCCTCACGGTGGATGGGTGGTTCCCGGTCGTCGGCGTCTCTGAACGGACACACGCCCAGACCTCCAATCCCGCCCCCTCCCGGGACCATGACGGATGGCTCCAGTCATTCTCCGACGAAGGAGTTCGATCGGTCTTCGCTCACCTGAACCGCCACGGCGCCATCAGCGAATCCGAAGCCACGACCATGCTGGGCGGACCGCGAAAATTCAGACGATTCAGCGGCAGGTTTGGCGAGTATCGAGCCCTGGCACCATTCACCATCATCGTGGAGACCGCCGCCTCCGGCAAACGCTACGTACGCGAAGGAGTCCAATCATGACCCTCCCCCGCCGCGACATCGACCACATCTTCCAGAAGCTACGCGATGGACTGGTACCTGAACGAGGCCTGGAAACGTTCGCAACCGGCATCGACAAAGACCGAGCAGAGCTACACAGACAGCTGCAGATGGCGCGCGACGGCGACGGGCTCACCAAGTTCCTTCGTGGCGGCTACGGCTGCGGCAAAACATTTATGGCCCGCCTGGCCGCACTCGATGCGCAGGAGCGCGGTTTTGCGACCAGCTTTGTGGTGGTCTCGGACAACGATCTGCATTTCCACAAATTCGACGATGTCTACCGCAAGGTGGTGGCCGAGTTGAGTACCGATGCGTGCCCTCGCGGCGCCTTGGGCGACATTATCGATCGCTGGATCGGGAAGGTCGAGGATGCTTTGATCGATGGGGGTGCGGACGAAAATTCCGACAGCTTCGATGCCCAGGTTCGTGAACGCATCCAGGAAGAGCTGAACGGCCGAACCCGTGGAGTAGCTCCAGAAGACTTCGTGAGAGTCGTTGAACGGAACCCCTTCGGGGTAGCTGGGGGCGGGTAGCAGCGTCGGCGAC
>CAZHIK010001467.1:0-2072 GCA_964532635.1 uncultured Enterobacterales bacterium | reverse complement strand
GTCACCGTGGGCAACGTGCGCGCCTACCGCTATCGCCACGGCATCCCGGGGCCAGGTAGAGGCCGGCGGGCGAAGGCGACGGTCGCAGCATCCAGGCCTGTTGGTGAAGCTCCGAAGAAGGCAGAAGCCCCGACCGAAGAGAACGTGGTCGAGCAGCCATCAGCACCATCAAGTGTGGGAACGCCGAGGCCCACAGTCGCCGCCGAACCTGCCCCACAGGCTCCTGCCGAGTCAGCCCCACATACTGGCCAGGCGAGCGACATCGCTCCCTCCGATGCGTCCGCAGGCCAGCAGGTCAAGGCGTTCAGGGTGAAGGTCGAGGGCATGGGCGGGACAGTCGCTTACGTCGTGATCGCCCAGGACATTGCCGAGGCCGCGAGCAGGGCGATGCGAACCCTCGAGCAGCGCAAGATCGATGGCGAGGTGCTCTCGGTGGAGTACCTGGCTGTGGCCCTACAGCAGTAGCGATCAATCGCCACCGTCCTCCACGCCGTCCAGTTTTTGATCTCCGGGCGGGTCGTCGCCCCCCACTCTCCTACCGAGGTTCACCCAGTGGTCCTTGGGGGACTTCCGAATCTCCCTGCGTGCCTCCGCAGCGACGGGATCAGGCACCACGTCGACGATCGAAAACCTGTTCCCATCGATGTGGATGCGAACAATGACGTAAGTCGCATCGACCTCTCCGCGGTGACAGGCGACCGCATGGGCCCACTCCCCCTCGGACATCGGGAACGATGGCTGTCCGGACTCAGTGGTCTTCACCTCGACGTGGCACATCACACCAGGCTCCGCAAGCCGACCTCCGCCGTCGGGACGCCCAGGATCTCGAACCGAGAAATCGTAGCCCAGGCTGTCGTCACCCCTGGGGAATCCGAACTCGCGCCGAGCCTGGCTCACCCAGCAGGCTTCATCGAACTCTGCACCCTGCTCGTGAAACCAGCTCCGCAACGCGTCAAAGAAGTATTTTTCACCGCGGTCGCCCGTCTTCTTCCGCCTCTTGTCGGAACCACCGCCTCCGCCGCCACTGCCGCCACCGCCGCCACCGCCTCCGCATCCACCGCCCTCACCATTCTTGACAGGAGGCGGAGGTGTGCGTTCGCCGCCGGGAGGAGGAGAGTCCACAGGCTCGAACTCCTCCTCCGCTGGGCCGTGGTATTCGTCTTCGTGAGCCGGCTCGGGCACGGGCTCGGGTGCAGGTGGGGGCTCCTTGGGCTTGTTGATGAACGCGTTCCGTCTCTGCATCTCGGAATAGCAGGACCATCCTTGTTCTTTCAGCAAGGCCCCGAGCCGGCCGAGTGCGATGCGCCAATGCGCCCACGGCCCTGTGGAGGTGAGCGCCACCAGCCGTGGGTCCTCGAGCAGGGCGGACCCATCGCGGTCCGGACACGCTGCCAACGCCTCGTCCATACGCAGACGAACCGCGGACTCGGCATGGCGCCCCCGCTCGGCGTCGCCATAGTCGCGGAAGTGCTGCCAACCCGTAGCCTTGCTCGCCGCTGGTAGCCCGAGCCCCTGCACCAGCACCCCCAAGCCGTCTTCGACGCTTGTCGAATCCGGATCGGAATGCAGAACCTCCGCTGGGCACGGTGTCCCGGCAAGAACGCTAAGCTTGGCGCCGACTGCTGCCAGGTCACTCTTCCAGTCCCGAGCAGTCGTCGCCCGAAGGCGGGCGACGCGCTCGGCTCGTACGCTATTCCAGCGACGCTTGTTGCCATCGAATTCGAACAGATGCTTCCCGAGCAGGCGACGCGCTCGCTGCCAGTCCCCAACTGAGGCACCGAGCACCCGCAACACGTGTCGGGAGCCCTCGGCCTCGCCCTTCTGTGGCAGAACGTCAACCCAATCCGGCAGTTCGGAGGTGCCCAGCCACAGGCAGAGATCTTCATCCAGCCTGGGGTGACTCCACGCGTTGGCTACGTCCTCGAGGCCACCACCATCAAGGCCTGCCACCCACCGGGCAACAACGAACAAGGGCGCATGGCTTCCGAAGCCAGTCCGTCCCATCTCTTCTTCGAGCTCGTTGAACGGAACCCCTTCGGGGTAGCTGGGGGCGGGTAGCAGCGTCGGCGACA
>CAZHIK010001466.1:0-2073 GCA_964532635.1 uncultured Enterobacterales bacterium | reverse complement strand
GTGCATGTCTGGCCTGATAGCCCCAAAGTACCGCCAAGGGGCCGGACTTCTATGCCATTCTTGACGCCAGGTAGCCCCAGAGTTTGGCGATCTGCAGAGGGGTCATGTCCTCTGCCCAGATCGCGGCGTGCGTGCAGGGAAGGAAGTGGATTTCCACTCTCGCTCCAGCCTGCTTGAAGGCTTCGATGACTACGTCGTGCTCGAACGGTTTCGACTGGCCGTCTGTTTCGACCAAGAGAACGATATCTGCGGGCGGGATGATCGCTGGGTTTCCGTCTGCGTATACCCATCCCCCAACGAGAACAACAGAGGCGTCAGGACGCTGGTAGGCCTTTGGGCGAACATACAGGTGCTCGTCACCGTGGAGATCCCTCAAAGCCTGTTCGTGGAACAGGAATTGGGAGCAAGCCTCCTGCGACGGCGGATGGCTCTCTGGGAGAGGGCCGTCTCCACGGTTCGGCTCGCGGGGGGTGGCCTCGGCGTGAGGCTGATCGCCGCCGAGCACCTGGAGCGGCAGGTATGGCGAGACGAAGGACGGACGCCAGTCGGTCCTGGCGAGCACCATGAGCACCGGAAATGCGACAAGATACTCTGCGTCACCAGGCACGAAGGCACCGAGTTTCGGATAGAATTCCACCACGGAACGTACAATCTCGTCATTGAGTGCATCAGCGCTTGCCGCGTGGACAAGCCGGGCGATGGCGCGGTCGAGTTCCACCCTGGTGATGAACCTGCGCTTCTCACGCCCCCCAAGCCGGTGAAGCTCGGCTATCCACTCGTCGATCGTGGACTCACATTCCATCAACTCGTCGTCGCTGATCAACTCACCCCGCGAGAAAGCTCGGACAAGTCCTCGAAGCTGACCCTTGAAGCTCAGGTCATCCGGCCGGAAGTGTTCCTGACGCGCCGCGAAGAGAGACTTCGCCTCAACACCTACAATGACTGCCGCTTCGGCAGAAATGAGCCAGTACTCGGAAGCGTGCTTGTTCAGCAGTTCGTCGAACTGAATCGGCCAGATATGTCCAGCGTACTCCACCTCGATCTTCTGCCCGAGACTGTTCGCACCTCGCCATAGCACTTCACCACACTCGGCACTGTAGCGGAGGGCCATCCTCGCGATGTCCCACTCCTCGAAGACGCAGGCAACTGCAGCAGTCCTGTACCAAGCATCGATCTGAACACGAACGAGATGCGTCTGGAATATCCCCTCTTCCATCAACTCCTCGTGGTCTTCGAGGTCGTCGTCCAGGGTCAAACGAAGGGACTCCATGTGCATCCCGTGGTTCGTTTCGGCGTAGCTTTTCGCCATCGGTACACTCCGTTCGCGCTCGAATCGAGAAGAAGCCACTGGCGCTGTCAGCACGCTAGCGGTGACTCACGCTGGCCTGCGCGAGCATACCTCAGCCCTGGTGTAAGACGAGAAGTCCCCCTGTCAGCCCTCTGCTAGGCCGCCCTCAACACGACGCCCAATATCGGCACCCCCTCAACCCCGAACTGACAGAGTGATCCCCTCCACTGTCATACTCGCCCCCCCCCGGAGAGTGACTTTGACCTGCCCCCGAAAACCGGGCCATAGTGCATGTTGCTCCCGGGGCCGGAACAAGAGGCAGACAATGGCAGGAAGAAAGCACAGAACTGAACAGATCATCCGCAAGCAGCATAGCTGTCCGTGTGAACGCCACGACCTGCTGCCGCCAACGCAGCTCGAATGACGGCCTGCCGCCGAGGTTCAAGAGCAGTACAACTGGCTGCCTGCCCACGCGAGGCTCCGAACTCCCGCCGAGGCACTTGCCCAGGAAAGAGGTCCGCCAACCATCCGGCGTCTCATGAGCAGGTTCGAGGCCCAACGTTTTGCAGTTCTGCGGCGGCGCCGCAGGCGCCGTCCGTCAGGAACTGCGGGTTAGGTTGTCGAGCACAGCGTCGCTCCCTCCGGCAGAGCGTCTTTGAGCGCCGGTAGACCGTCAGTTATGCGAACGCTGCTCTGGGTAGAAAGGAGACCAGCAATGTGCGCCGACAGTAGATGCTCCCGCCGGCCAGGAACGGATCCACCTGGTTGCGTGATCGCAGGGCCAG
>CAZHIK010001465.1:0-2074 GCA_964532635.1 uncultured Enterobacterales bacterium | reverse complement strand
TCGGCCGGTTCTTCGGCCGGTTCGGCCGCAGCGACCGACGCGATGGGGGTGTCCTCGAGGCCGGTGAGGATGAAGTAGGTGTCGTCGCGGGGCAGGAAGAAGACCTCGGCGTACTCGGTCTTGTCGGCGCTGCGTCCCACCTGGATCACGTGGAGGCCCGAGGGGGCCTCGGCGGGGAAGGTGGCCGGGAGGCCGTCGAGGCTGGTGGACCAGCCCTCGGGGTTGGGATGGATGCGGACGCTGCCCGTGCCGCCGTCGTGCTCCGCGGCGGCTTGGTACACCTTCTTCACTTGAGGGCCGTAGCTCTCGACCCAGACATCGGGCGCCACGCGCGCTGCTGCGGCGAAGGCCAGGCGCGCCACCTTCTCGTCACCCTGCATGTAGGCCCGGGTGCCTTCGGCCAGCCACATGCGAGCGAGCACCTCGGGGGTCTGCATGGGACTGCAGGCCATGGCGGCTTCGGCTTGGCGGAGGGTCGCGCCGGCAGCGTCGGTGCGGGACTCGATCACGGCCTGCTCGGCTGAGTCGATGAGGACGGCTACGTCGTCGCATTCGGCGTGGGCGAAGGGGATGAGGGCCACAGACCACAGCAAGCTGAGCATCGGGGTTCTCCACGTGGACACAGGATCCCGTCAGGGACGCGTCATGATAGCACGAGCGAGGCGGCTGGGCCCCGCCGCTGAGTCCGCGCTGCGTGCGTCGACGTGCTATCATCGCTTCCTCGCCGAACTCGCCCCGTGGAGCGGACATGGCGCCTGACCGCATTCTGATGATCCTGTCGACAGCCATCTTCAGCGGCTGCTTGATCAACACCGAGCTGTACGAGGAGCGGTACGACGAGTTGGTCGCCGCGTCGGAGACAGGCGGCACCTATGGTGTGCGCTTCGCGGCGGATCCCGACTGCATCATGGTGGACTCGAGCGACCTGGAGCTCGACGGGCCCTTCAGCTTCGACGTCTACATCTGGCCCGACGCGGCCCCCGGCTTCGACGTTTGGCCCATCGTGGCCTGGCCCGGCCACTTCGCCATCTACCAGGACCCCTACGGCTACACCATCGCGGGCCCGGCGGACGACTACGGCACTTCCTCCGGCGCCAGCACTACCGCCTCCATCATGGACGGCGACACCCACCACGTCGCCATCAACTACGGCCAGAACGGCTACCTCACCCTCTACATCGACGGGCTGCAGAAGTCCTACGTCCCAGTGGAGTTCAGCGGTGAGACCTCGTCCAACCTCTACATCGGGTGCTGGCCCGAGCAAGACGCCACCTTCTCCGGCGTCATCGCCGAAGTGCGCCTGTCCGACAGCGCCCTGTACACCGGTGACTTCGAGCCTGCCTGGGAGCCCTATGAATCCTCTCAGGCCACCATGGCGCTGTGGCACCTCGACGAGGGTGAGGGCACCGAGGTGCTCGACGAGGCCGGCAGCTACGATGGCGAGCTGATCGGTGGCACCTGGGAACACTTCTACCTGGGGCCCGAGCAGTAGCCCGGCGCCACCATGAAGAAACTCAGTGTCTTTGCGTGGCTCTGGATCACCGTGCTGCTGGGCACCGGGCTCCTGGGGGGGCTCGTGGTGTCCCGCGTGGGCTGGTCCATCGCCATGGGCCTGGCCATCTACGCGGGTGACACCGAGCCCGTGCAGCCCGATCTGCCCTATCCGTGGCTGGTGTTCTGTCTGGCGGTCGTCGTCTCGCTTGGCGGGCTCACCTGGGGCCTGATGCGGTCCCGGCGGCCCGCGGGCCAACCTTCGTCTCCGCTGCGATCCGCCCTTCCGCTGGCGCTGGCCTACCTCGGTGGCCTGTTCGCCGCGGTCCTTCCCTTCCTCCAGCTCTACCGGCTCTGGTCACAGGTCGGCTAGCGCCCGACTCCGCTCGTCCGCTTCGGAGGTCCCATGGCTCGGCTGCGTTCCATCTTCCCGGCCCTCGCGCTCCCCCTGGTCGTCCTTGGCCTGTGTGGATGCGGTGACAAGGAGGACACGGGGCCGGATACCACGGTCGGGGATGCGGACACCGACACCGACGCCGACACCGACACGGACAGCGACGCCGATCTGCCCCTGGATGGCTTC
>CAZHIK010001464.1:0-2075 GCA_964532635.1 uncultured Enterobacterales bacterium | reverse complement strand
CTTGGGCAGGTTGCCGACGAGGTCCCGCAGCACCTCGCGGCGACGGTCGGGATCGAGCCCGGAGGTGGGCTCGTCGGCCACCACCAGCCGCGGCTCGAGGGCGAGCACCCGGGCGAGGGTGACGCGGCGCTGCTCACCACCGGACATCTCCCGGGGCAGCGCCTTCATGCGCTCGCTAAGGCCCAGGCGGTGGAGCATGTCGCGACCCTTGTCGAGGGCCTGGGAGCGGGTGCAGCCGCCGAGGACACGGAGGGTCTCGGTGACGTGCTGCAGAGCGTCCTGCTGCGGATCCAGGGCGGACATCGCGTCCTGGGGCACGTACTGGTAGAAGACACGGTAGCTGTGGCGTTCGGCCTCGGTCATCTTGTCCCAGCGGCGCCCCTCGATGGTCACTTCACCATCTGAGAGCTCCTCGAGGCCGAGGATGATGCGCGCCAGGGTGGTCTTGCCGGAGCCGGACTGGCCCACGACAGCCAGGACCTGATCGGGGTACAGATCCATGTTCACGCCCTTGATGGCGTGGATCTCGCGCACCGGATCCCAGGGCCAGGCGCCCCGCTGGACGAAGACCTTGCGCAGGTCGCGGACCTGGACCGTGGGCTGGGCGCTCATGCCACCGCCTCCTGGTAGGGAGTGAGGCGCACGATGGTGTCGGCCAGGCGCTCCACCGTGTCCTCGTGGTGGGAGATGAGCAGCAGACCGGCGCCGTGGTTCTGGCACACGGAGACCAGCAGCTCGATGATGCCCCGCCGGAGCACCGGGTCCAGGCCGGTCTCGGGCTCGTCGGCCACGACGACCCGAGGCATGGGCGCGACGGCGATGGCGAGGGCCGCACGCTGACACTGGCCACCGGACAGCTCACCGGGCATCGCAGCCGCCGTGCGTGGAGCGAGCCCCACCTCGTCGAGCAAATCGGCGATCTCGGCGCCCATGTCGGCAGGCGGGGTTTCACGGCGCATCATGGCGAGCTTCATCTGCCGACCAATGGTGCGGCCCGGGTTGAGGGCCGAAGCTGCGACCTGAGGCGAGTAGGTGAAGTAGGCGCCACGCAGCGCAGCGGTCTCGGCTGCGAGCCGGCGCATGGCCGAAGCGCCACCGTTGAGGTGAGGCTCGTACCAGTCGCGGTCGTCGCCGGTGCCCGGGAAGCGCAGCTGACCACCGAACAGGCCCGGCGTGACGTTGACCAGTCCCATGGCACAGCGGGCGGTGAGGGACTTGCCGGCCCCCGAGGGCCCCACGAGAGCGGTGACTTCGCCTGCTTCGACGTCGACGTCGATGCCTTCCACCAGCACGCGCTTGTGCGTGCGCACGCTGAGGTTCCGCAGTTCCAGCAGGCGCTCGGGCATCAGCGGGCCCTCGCAGCGGCGGAGATGGACACGGCGGCCACGGCGGTGACCGCGACCAGCAGCAGGCCGAGACCCAGGGCGTGGGCCGATGGCACGTCCATGGCGATGGACTGGTAGCCCTGGTAGAGCAGGTCGGCCCAGGACTTGGTGGTGGCCTCGTTGTGGGTGAACGACGGCTCTCCCGCAGCAAGGGCGAGGAAGGACAGCGCAACCTCGAGGAAGACCACCTGCATCAGGGTCTCGGCACCCTGGCGGACGACCACCGGGCGGAGGTTCAGTGCCACCACGTGGTAGAGGTAGATACGAACGCGAGAGAATCCGTGGGCGCGCAGCGCTTCGACGAAGCGCGCACCGCCCAGCCGACCGGCCACCGCGGCAGCTTCGTCCATGGCTCCAGGGGCCGCCAGCAGCGCCCAGACGATGGCCAGGGCCATCAGGCTGCGCCACTCGAGGGGCATCAGGATGGCCACCACCAGGATGACGACCATCCGGGGCAGCGCGCCCACGACCTCGCGCAGGCTTGCGACCACGGACTCGACCTTGGCGGACCCCATGCAGCGGATGAGTCCGCCCACCACACCCAGGAAGGTGACCAGCAGCCCAGCGAGCACAGCGGGCAGCGCGACGATGTGCGCGCCCTGCATGGCGTAGTCGGACAGCGGTCGCCCCTTGCCGTCGGCGCCGAAGGGCAGCAGCTCCCAGGGCTGAGCGAAGGGCTCGGCCGCCGAG
>CAZHIK010001463.1:0-2077 GCA_964532635.1 uncultured Enterobacterales bacterium | reverse complement strand
GCCCGCATACAGGCTGCCCAGTCCCGAGAACACCAGGAACGCCGTGAGGACCACGGTGACGGCATACACTGGGTACGCCAGGAACAGCATCAGCTTTTGCATGAAGGCGATCTCGAGGTACATGTAGGCGGCTCGAGAGGCGTCCTCACGAGAGATCTGCTGGGCCATCCTGAAGAAAGCCCCCTCTCCCAACTCACACCAGCCGTCCACCTCGGTCGCCCTGGGCTCCCCTCCCACGCTGGCACCACCATCCGAGGCCCGGTCCTCCGCATCCGCAGAGAGCATGGCGTCGATCAGCTCTTCGAACCGCTCGCAGCTGAACGGTCCGTCCCGAGCCTCCACCTCGGCGAGGGCCCTCTCCCAGGGGTGCGGTGGAGGAACCTCGACGCCCCCGAGGGGATCCTCGCCTCGTTCGAGTGCTCGGGAGCGCTCCACCCACTCGTACATCCCCTCGCGATCACCCTCGTCCTGGTAGGACCGGACGATGAGCGCGATGGAGAACTCGCCCTCGTGGGTGTCCGCGTGGTGCTCCAGCACCTCCACGAACCGCTCACGCGCCTCCGGTAGCCAGCCGTGCTCGTACAGGATCTGGCCGGGAAGGTAGCGCAGGGCCGCCAGGTTGTCGGCGAGCGGCTCCACGTAGGTCGTGTCCTTGGGGGCGGTCTCTACCACCGCACCCGCAGCGGCGATGAAGGCCTGGTGGGCGTCGGAGAGTGCGTAGACCTCGATGCTCCGGTTCGCATCGGACACACGGACCTCGACCACTGGGGCGTCCTCGGCCTGGGCCTCCACCTTGCCGTAGCGGTCCACCAGGATCTGGCGCCAAGCCTGCATCCGCTGGAACAGGGCGCCATCGCGGAAGGGGGAGCCCGGGACGGCCAGGATGCGCTCGTGCTCGGCGACAGCGAGCTCGAGCTGCTTGGAGCGAAACAGCGCGTCCGCCATGTACCAGCGCAGCTCGTGCTGGTGTTGGTCCCCGGGGAAAGCGTCCAGGTGGCGCTGGTAGAGGGCGGCGGCACGAGCGAAGGCCGCGGGGTCGCCCGACTCCTGGGCGGCCAGGTGCTTGTCCTTGGCGGCGTTGGCGCTGGCCTTCTCCAGGATGAACAGGCGCTCGTCCTCCGAGCGCAGCGCCTCGAGGTTCCGCTCCCACCACGGAGTACCGGGGCCGCAGCGGACGAGCATGATCCGCTCCGCCTCGAGTGAGGCCTCGGGGTCCGGAAGGACGGTGGACATGTGGAGCTGGGCCAGCGCGAGCAGCCAGTGGGGCAACTCGGCGTGCTCCGGGAACGCCTCGACGAGGACCTCGTAGTGGTCGATGGCCCGGTCCACGCAGCCCAGCTCCAATTCGGCAGCGGTCGCTCCCAGGTGCAGGCCTCGTAGGTCGCGACCCGATGTGTGGGCAGCGGGTTCGGTTCGTTTTTCGCAGGGCCCGGTCTCCTCTCGGGCCTCGAGCAGGACCTCGGCCATGCCCAACACGAAGCTCGAGTCGTACCACAGGCGCTCACCCAGCAACGCCTCGCCCCGCTCGAGCAGCGTCCGAGCGCCCGCGGCCGCCTCGACCGGACGATCGACCTGGAGTGAGAGCACCGCCCGCTGCAGGACGAGGGCATCCGCCGCTGGCGTGCCCTCCGCGGCAGGGATCACCTCATCGACGGCCGCGATCCACGCTCGACGCGCCCGCACGAATTCCTCCCGGCGCCAGCATCGGCGCCCGTCATCACCATGGAAGAAGTAGACCACCGTCCGGGGTCCCTCGAGCAGCTCCGCCACGCGGCCCTCTGCGGCCTCCATCGCTTCCCATGCAGCGGCCTGCTCCGGAGAGAGGGCGATCGGTGCGGGTGGCTCGAGGATCGCCCCCCGCAAGTCGAGATCCCGCCACAGGTCGCAGCCAGCCTCCCAGTCAGCCTCCCAGGGCTCACTCCCGTCGGCTCGTGCACCCGAGGGAACCGCCAATCCCAACATCAGCGGAATCCAGCGATAGAAGCGCAGGCCCGGGATTCGACACCTCCCAGGTCCACCATAGCACCGCCCCTCCAGACTCCACGGTCGCAAAACCCCCGAGGGTGACCGTCACGCC
>CAZHIK010001462.1:0-2078 GCA_964532635.1 uncultured Enterobacterales bacterium | reverse complement strand
CTACGAGCTCATCGAGCTGGCGATGTCGGAGTTGATCGTCGAGGTCACTCGATACGAAGACGACCGGATCGGCATGGATCCCGCGTTTCACGAGTATGTGGGCGAGCGCATGGTCGAGTTCATGGTGAAGCGGAACCTCATCCAGGATCCGGTCTTTCGTCCTCGCCCGTACTTCAAGTACCGCATCATGAACTGGGTGAAAGGATATCGTCGTAGAAACGGGAATCGGAAAGGTCTGATTGAGAAGGCCGGCGCAGGCGGCTTCCTCACCCCCACCAGTTTCGAGAATCCCGAGACCGCGATGATTCGTTCGCGCTGGATGGCGAGGCACCTCGCACCGTGCCTCGAGATCGTCTCCGAGTGGCCGGAAGAGCGTTCCGTACACGCCGTGGTTCTCTGGGCGCACGATTTCTATCAGGTTCTCAACTTCAACAGCATCGACCGCTTCCTCGACCACGCCTGCAGACAGCCTCGGGTCGACGACAACGGGAACCGCTTGGGCCTCCAGCGCGGCTACGACGAGATTCGGGAGGATCTGCTGTACATGGCGGAGCATCCCGCTGGAGGGGCCCTCGCCAGGAACACGCGCCGCAGGGTGCTCGTCTACGTCCTGCGGGGCGACGACAACCAGGCTCGCGTCGAAGACGTCGATCCCGTGGCGTGGCGGGCCGAACGAGCTGCCGAGGACCACAAGGCGCAGGTGAAGTCCGATGAGAACTGGTTCGACAGCGCTCGCAAGAACGCGATCAAGCATCTTCGACAGAGCCTTCGCCGGCGTAGGAGGTAGCCATGTTCTATTTCTTCTTCTTCTCCGCCCTGGACGAGTTCAACACGAACCTGCTTCCGGCCCTGCTGTCCGAGGACCAGGCCTGGGAGGATCTGCTCCCCGAAGACTGGGGCCGCCTGCTCTGCGAGCTGCGGGTCCTCTCGGCCAAGGGGGGCACCACTCAGGAGCACGCCCGGCAGCGCCTGATCGAGTCGGTGTTGCCCGTGCTCTCCGAGGCCCTATTGGGCTCCACCTGGCGATCAGGCTGGAAGCAGATTCCAGGACGAGACTCATCCCCTGTTCGCCAGCTCTGGTCGGCGAGTGCCGTGAAGCCCAAGGCGCTGGGATCGAGCGTGCACCCCATGGTGGTCTCGGACTCGGTTTGGACCAGCCAGCCCCGCAACATCAACGAGGCAGCCACCCTGCGCGA
Source organism: uncultured Enterobacterales bacterium (assembly GCA_964532635.1). Taxonomy (GTDB): domain Bacteria; phylum Myxococcota_A; class UBA796; order UBA796; family JAFGLY01; genus CALDOK01. The sequence goes on along the minus strand of CAZHIK010001462.1, from coordinate 882 downwards.
ACCCGCATTCGGCACCCAGCCCGGTGAGCAAGCCCTGCTACAGTGCCGCGGGGGGGCATTCGCACTCGTCAGCCAGGGTGACGAAGGCCGAATTCGGTTGCACGGGATCCAGCGAATGCTGCGCCCAGGGGAAGCCCGAGCATTCGAGCGACGAGAGCGATCGCACTTTGCCTCTATTCGAGCGAACTGGATGGCGTCGGAGCTGGAACGAGCCTATGGCAAGGGGACCTCTGCGGGGGGGCGCCGTAGACGCAAGTCCCTCTTCGAGACCCTGGACGAGTCCCAAGTGGGTGTGTTTGCAGCTCTGGAAGAACCCGGTGAGGCCGGGCCCTGGGTGTGCACATTCCTGTCCAGCTACGGCCGGCTGGCGAGGGGAGATGTCCACATCCAATCCGAAGAAGAACGGGATCAGGTGGAATGCAGCGAGGACTTGCTGAATCGCCATGGGAGGAAGATCGCACAACTGGCGATGCAATCTCTGGGGGCCCTACCTCCTATTCCACTCACAATCACTCCCGAGCCTCTAGCCAAGGTCATGCTGGCCCACGCGCTCACAGCCGCAGCGGACATGGCGCTGATGGCCCCGTTCCTGCCCCCAGATGACTGTGACAAGCTCCTGGCCCGAGTTGAGCGTTTTGCCAATGAAGAACTACCTGCGGCAAATCTATCCAGGGCTGTCATCAAGGACACACTAAGGGCCCTCGAACATCACACCGTAGCGCCCACAGACCCCGCCTGGGGTCTTTGGACCGCCGTCGAGCGCCTGGCCAAGAAGTCCAAGTGACCATGGAGCCGCCCAGGCTCCACCAAGAAAATCCGAGACGACCTGTCAGGAACAGGGAACACCACCCCTCTTGCTTGGTGGCAAGCACAACGTCCATC
>CAZHIK010001461.1:0-2079 GCA_964532635.1 uncultured Enterobacterales bacterium | reverse complement strand
CCGCGACTCCCAGCAGGTGCTGGGGCGCACCCTGGCCGAGGTCTTCCCTCCGGACGAGGCCCAGCGCTTCCACCGGGTGCTCCTCGAGACCATCGCCACCAGCGAGACCCAGGTCATCGAGTACAGTCTCGACGTCGAAGCCGGGCGCTTCTGGTTCGAGGGCCGCACCGCCTTGATGAACGTGCGCGAAGGCGACAAGCGCCTGGTGCTCTTCGCCACCCGCGACATCACTCAGCGCAAGCTGGCTCAGGACGAGCTGGCCCAGCACCGCGACCAGCTCGAAGAGCAGGTGGCCCAGCGCACCGCCAGCCTGCAGCACGCCAACACCTCCCTGCGCGCCCAGGAGCGCCGGGCCGAGCTCCTACGGGCCGTGTCCTCGGCGGCCAACCAGGCCGAGTCCGTGGGTCAGGCCCTCCGGGCCGCCCTCGACGCAGTGTGCGACTACACAGGCTGGCCGCTGGGCTTGGTGTTCGAGCCCACAGCGGATGGAACCGCCGAAGCCGGCGCGTTCGTCTGCCACGACAACAGCGGTGGCGACGCGAGCTGCCGGGCCTGCCCTATCCACGAGCGCATCGCCCGAGGCGAGCTGCACGACGACCTGCTGGAGACGGTACGGGCTACGCGGGAGCCCTCCTGGTCTCTGGACGTCGACGACGACCAGCCGCTGGCCTGCCGACGCGATGCCGAGGCCACGGTCTCGGCCTACGCGCTGCCCGTGCTGGTCGAGGACCGGGTCGAAGCGGTGCTGCAGTTCCACGAGCCGCGCTACAGCCCCGCCGACCAACCGCTCATGGATCTGCTCGCCAGCGTGGGCGAGCAGCTCACCCCGGTCATCGCCCGCAAGCAGGCCGAGGACGCACTGCGGGAGCGAGAGGAACAGTTCCGGGCCCTGGTCGAAGGCACCACCGACTGGATCTGGGAGGTGGACGCCCAAGGCCGCTACACCTACGCAAGCCCGCAGGTGCACGACATGCTGGGCCACGAGCCCGCCGAAGTGCTAGGGCGCCCCCCCTTCGACTTCATGCGTCCTGCCGAAGCCGAGCGGGTGACAGCCCTCTTCGGGGAGCTCGCAGCTGGGGCACAGCCCTTTCACGGCCTGGTCAACCACAACAACCACCGCGACGGCCACGAGGTGATCCTCGAGACCTCGGGCACACCTCTGTTCGACGATGATGGCGAATTCCGCGGCTACCGTGGCATCAACCGCGATGTCACCCAGCGCCAACGCGCGGAGCAGCTGCTACGCCGCAGCGAAGAGCGCTTCCGCACCCTGGTCGAAGCGAGCAAGGACGGCATCATCACCGTGAACGACCAAGGGCGGATCACCCTGTACAACCCAGCGGCAGAATCGATCCTGGGCTACAGCAGGGCAGCGATGACAGGGCAACCGCTTCATCGCATCCTGCGCCCCGAGTTCGTGCCGCAACACGATCGCAATGTGGCCGACTACTTCACCACGGGGCAGGCAGCGGTCATGGGCAAGACCGTCGAACTGCTTGCGCAGCACGCCGACGGCCGCCGGGTCCCCATCGAGCTGTCCCTCACCGCCGGCCGGGCCGCGGGTGAGCCCTTCGTGCTGTCCATCTTCCGGGACATCACCGCCCGCCACGAGGCCCAGGCCGCGCTGCGGCGCCTGTCACGGGCCATCGAGCAGAGCCCCGCCGTCGTGGTGATCACCGACGCCGAGGGTATCATCCAGTACGTCAATCCCAGGTTCACCGAGATCACCGGCTACACCGCCGAAGAAGCCCTCGGTCACATGCCCGACATCCTCAACTCGGGCGTACTGCCCGCCGAGCACTTCCGTGAGCTGTGGGACACCATCCAAGACGGACGTGTCTGGCACGGCGAGCTGTGCAATCGAAAGAAGAACGGTGAGATCTACTGGGAGCAGGCCTCCATCTCCCCCGTTCGGGACGACACCGGCGAGATCACCCACTTCGTGGCGGTCAAGGAGGACGTCACCGACAAGCGCGCCGCGGCCGAGGAGCTGCGCCGGGCCAAGGACGCCGCAGAGTCCGCCAGCAAGGCCAAGTCCATCTTCCTGGCCAACATGAGCCACGAGATCCGCACCCCGAT
>CAZHIK010001460.1:0-2080 GCA_964532635.1 uncultured Enterobacterales bacterium | reverse complement strand
GCGGGTCACCCAGAACCGCTTCGGCATGCAGGCCGTGGTGCTCTGCGATCAATGCGCCGGGAGCGGCAGTGCTTTCGCTGATGAGTGCTCCACCTGTGCTGGCAGCGGGCGCACCATGGGGCACAAGCGCTTGAAGGTCCAGGTGCCCGCGGGGGTGCGCGACGGCAAGGTCCTGCGCCTGAGGGGGCTGGGTGGCGAAGGCCGCAACGGCGGCCCTCCCGGCAACCTGATGGTCACCGTCCACGTGCGCCCCCACCCCCACCTCGAGCGCCGGGGAGACGACCTGGTTCTCGAGGTGCCCATCACCGCCTCCGAGGCCCTGGGCGGCGGCAAGATCACCGTGCCAACTCCCGACGGTGACGTGAAGGTCAGGATCCCTCCAGGCTCTCGAAACGGCACCGAGCTGCGGCTCAGGGGCCGGGGTCTGGTTCGGGCCGACGGCGAGCGAGGGCACCTGTACATCGTGCTGCGTCCCGTGCTTCCCGCCAGCGAAGATCCCAGGGTCCTCGAGCTGGCCCAGGAGCTCGACGCCTTCCTCGATGGTGAGGTCCGCGCGGATCTGAAGCTCTGATCCGCGTTACAGGCCCGCGTCCCCCCGCGGAGCCCACCATGTCCGTCATCCTCGCCTTCCTGCTGCTGAGCTTGACGGCCCACGCCAGCCTCGACGATCTGATCGCCAAGGCCTCCAACGGCGATCTGCCCAAGCCCGAGCGCCAGGCGGCCTTCGATGAGCTGGTGGCCACCGGCTACGGCGACGAGCTCATCGCCAAGGCCGAAGATCCCACCGTCGACGCCAAGCAGCGCTGGGTCATCATCCGGGTCATCGGCAAGATCCACAGCCCCCCCGGTGTGGCAGCCCTCGAGCGCCTGCTGGCCGACGACATCTCCGGCATCCGAGCGGCCGCGGCCATGGCCCTGGGCGACACCGGCGACGAGGCCCACGCCCCCAAGATCGCGGCCCTGCTCGAAGACCCGGCGGTGATCGTGCGGGCCACCGCCGCCGACGCCCTGGCCCTGCTCGGCTCGGCCGACGCCGTGCCCTACCTGGTGCGGGCCCTCGAGGATCCCTCCAACTTCTACCGCGGCGAGAGCCTGTGGGTGCGGCGCCACTTCGTGGTGGCCCTGGGCACCCCCAAAGACAAGTCCGCCCTGCCTGCCCTGATCCGCTGCCTCGACGACGCCGATCCCCTGATCGTCGACGCGGCTCTTTCGAGCCTCGAGCAGGTCACCGGCGTCAGCTGGGCCGACGGCCGCAGCCGCGACGAGCAGATCCAGGCCTGGATGCGCTGGTACGCCAACCAGCAGTAGCGGCCTCCGGCCACGGCTACGGCCAACCGGCTACGGGCCTCGGGCCACGGGCCTCGGGCCACGGGCCGCCGCCGTGATGTAGGGGCGGGTTTACCCATCCGTTGCGGCGCCCGCCAAGCGATCAAGCCTTCACGTGCAGCTTCAGCACCGTGCGCCCCACGCCGATCGTGTCGCCCGAGCGCAGGCGCCCCAACCCCACCCGGCGGCCATTGTGGAAGGTGCCGTTGGTGGATCCCAGGTCGCGCATGTAGATCATGCCGCGGCCGAACACCTCGATGACGGTGTGGCGCCGGGAGACCTCGGCGTCGGTGAGCGGGATCTCCCCAGCCCGGCGGCCGATGGTGACCGTGCCGCGGGTGAAGCGGAAGACCTTGCCCGCGTCGGGCCCGGCCACGGCCTCGAGCACCGCGTTCATGCCCGGCGGCAGGCGCAGGTCCTGGCCGATGACGTCACCGTGGCTGCGGGTCTGATCGCCACCACCCTTCTTGATGTCCACCAGCTCTTCGTCCAGCAGCCACGCGATGTCGAGCTGCTGCTGGGCGGCCCTGCGACGGTCGGCCGAGCCGGCGTCTTCGTCCGAGCCCAGGAAGAGGATCATCCGACAGGAGCCGATGGCGATCTCGTTGCCCGGGCGCAGGGTGGACTCCCGCACCAGGCGGCCGTCGACCATCGTGCCGTTGGTGCTCGACAGATCCTGGATGACCCACTGGTCGTCCTTGAAGATGATGCGGGCGTGCACGCCCGAGACCAGCGGATCGTCGAGGATGACGTC
>CAZHIK010001459.1:0-2081 GCA_964532635.1 uncultured Enterobacterales bacterium | reverse complement strand
ACCCAAGGCACCAGCTCGAGCAGGATGGGCAGGGCCGCGGGCTGGAAGCGGCGCAGGGGGTAGCCCAGACGCTCGCCGTGGCCGGTGAGCAGGAAGAGGGCTTCCTCGAGATCGGCGCTCAGCTCACCGCCCCAGGGCACGAACCCATCCGCCGCCCCCGGGTGGGTCCCCACGAAGGCGTCGAGGGCCTGAGCGCCGGTGACCGGGACCCGCCAGCGCACGCAACGATCGAAACGGCGCCCTCCGTAGCGGGGCTGAAGGTGGGGCTCGATGGCCACAGCATCCTCGGGGAACTCCCCCACCTGACCTTGCTCACAGAAGGCCAGCAGAGGCTGGCCGGGGAAGAGCTGCTCCAGGACAGCGCCGAATGCGACCCCGGAGAAGGGCAGACCCCGCTTGGCATCGCGAGCCGTGTCGTCCGTGAACGTGGCACCGCTGATGACCAGCCGCTGCAGCTGGTGCTTTTCGTCGCATGGGAAGCTCTCGATCCATCGCTCTCGACCACGGCAGAGCCGACCCGGGCTCTGCGGGTCGAAGAGGGTCTGGGAATAGCCGAGGGCCTTGACCATGACGGGGCGCTCCCTATCCACGGCTAGTGGCCGGAGCAAGGCTGCTGGGGTCTGCTGCTGTGATAGAAGGGCCCAGACCAGATCTGGAGGAGCGACATGTCCGACCGCGACTACCGCCGTCCGCCCCTGCGTAGCTTCACCCCCTACGTTGCCGGAAAGCCCCCCGAAGAGGTCAAGCGAGAGCTTGGCCTCGAAGGCCCCATCGCCAAGCTCGCGTCCAACGAAAATCCCCTCGGACCCAGCCCCAAGGCGCTGGATGCCATCCGCGGTGTGCTCGACAAGCTGCACATGTATCCCTACGACAACTCCTACTACTTCAAGGAGGCCGCAGCGGCGCACCACGGAGTGACCGACGACATGATCTTCGCCGCGGCAGGGTCGGTCGAGGTCATCGAGCTTTGCGGCACCTGCCTGCTCGAAGAAGGCGACGAGGTGCTCACCTCCGAGCGCACATTCGCCATCTACTACCTGACCACCTGGAAGGCCGGTGCCAAGCTGATCACGGTCCCCATGTCCGACGGCTACACCTACGATCTCGACGCCATCGTGGACGCGATCACCCCGCGCACCAAGCTCATCTTCCTGGCCAATCCCACCAATCCCACCGGCACCTGGTTCAACGCGGCGCAGTTCGATGCCTTCATGGAGCGGGTCCCCGAAGATGTGTTGGTGGTCTACGACGCCGCCTACCACCCCTACTGCACCGCCGAAGACATGCCCGACCCGGAGGCATGGCTGGCTCGCGGGCGCGACGTCATGGTGATGTACACCTTCTCCAAGGCCCACGGCCTGGCGGGCATCCGGGCCGGCTACGCCGTCGGCCCTTCCCGGGTGATCGCGTCCATCAACCAGGGCCGCTTCCCCTTCAACATGAGCATCCCCTCCCAGGTCGGCGCCATCGCCGCCCTCGACGACCACGAGCACATCGTGCGCAGCCGCGCGTACAACCAGACCGAGCTGGCGTGGTTGCGAGAGCAGCTGGCGGATCTGCCGGTCACCATCCCGCCCAGCCAGACCAACTTCCTGCTCATCGACACCCCAGCCGACGCCAAGTGGCTGTTCATCGAGATGCAGAAGAAGGCCGTGATCGTACGTCCCATGGCAGGCTACGGCATGCCCAAGGCCATCCGCGTGAGCCCCGGCAGCCGCGAAGAGAACCAGCGCTTCGTCATGGCGCTGCGGGAGCTGATAGGCTGAGTTCGTCCCATTCTTCCCGCACCCTCGCACAGGAGCGTGCCATGCGTACCAAGCCCTCCGGCCTTCTGGCCGCCGCCCTCGTCACCCTGGGCCTTCTGGCCCTCGCCTGCGGCTTCGGCGACAAGATCGCCGAGCAGGCGGCAGAGGATGTCTTCGAGCAGGCCATCGAAGAAGCCGGCACCGAGGCCGACGTGGAGCTCGACGTGGGCCAGGAGATCGACATCTCCGACCTGCCCGAGTGGCTCAACTACCCCAACTCCAAGGCCACCGGCAAGATGACCCTCGCCCAGGAAGGCGCCGAGGGCACGATGTACG
>CAZHIK010001458.1:0-2094 GCA_964532635.1 uncultured Enterobacterales bacterium | reverse complement strand
GCCCTCGAGCGGGTGGAGCTCGAGCTCGAAGGTGCCCAGCTCGAGGTAGCCAGCGCACAGGGCCGTGAGCACACGGTAGAGCAGGAAGTCCTGGTCACCTCCCAGCTGGTCGATGCGATCCGGCAAGCGGATGGTGTGGCCATCGGTGTAGGCCAGGCCTCGGGCCGCAGCGCGCAGCGGGTGGAAGCCAGGCTCGGCCGCCGACGGTGCGGCGGGCTCCACGGTGACGTGTTCCCCACAGTGTGCGGCAGCGTAGAGCGCGAGCACCCGCTGCACGCCGGCCAGTGGCAGCCCTCGATCCAGAGACTCGATGGCCTGACGCCCTTGGACGGACTCTCCCCGCAGGAAGCTGGCGGCCTTCTCGGGGCTGTCCACCGCCAGGCAGGCCGCCTGGGTGATGAACCCTCTCAAGGCCTCGTCGTCGAGGGAGGGCAGCGCCGGAGCGAGGTTCTGGGCCACGGCCACCGCGGCCTCGGCCTGCTCGTGGAGGGTCCAGTCCACCGCGACCAAGAAGCGCCGGCGAAGGTGGGGAGCGAGCCTGGCCAGCTGATCGGGCAGCTGCTCGGCCAGCTGCCGTGCGATGCGAGGATCCCGCTCGGCCGCCAAGAAGAGCACATCACCATAGGCTCGCGCGAGATCTCCCCCGAGGGCCTCCTGCACCGCGCGCACGTGACGTAGCCAGCGGCGTGCCGTGGGCGCGTCGGCCTCGAGCAGCCGGATCGCCGGCTCCAGGGAGCGTCCCACCTGGCCGAATGGCCCGAGCAAGCGACGCCCGAAGCGGCGCAGGGCCCCGCCCCCCCGATGCCGGGGAAAGCCGTGATCGCGGCGGTCGTCGGCCAAAGTGAGCGGCTCTTCTTAGAAGAAATCCGCGACGATCTCGGCGATGGAACGACGCAGGTCGGGATCGTCGGTGAGCGTGCGGGTGAATGCGGCTTCGCAGGCGACCCGTGGAGTGGCACCGGCCGCCACGAGCTTGCCCGCGTAGATGATCAGCCGCGTGGACACACCTTCCTCGAGGCCGCGGTCGGTGAGGTTGCGAACCTTGCTGCCCACAGCGACCAGGGAGGTCGCCAGCTCTGGCTCGATGCCGGCTTCGCGCGCCACCACCTTGCGCTCGAGCTCGGCGGGAGGGAAGTCGAAGTCCAGAGACACGAAGCGCTGGCGGGTGGAGGGCTTGAGCTCCTTGAGCACGCTCTGATAGCCGGGATTGTAGCTCACCACGAGCATGAACTCGTCGGGGGCCCGTAGCAGGGTGGCGAGCTTGTCCACCGGCAACAAGCGGCGATCGTCGGTGAGGGGGTGGATCACCACCATGGTGTCCTTGCGGGCCTCGACCACTTCGTCCAGGTAGACGATGGCGCCGTGGCGCACGGCCGCGGTGAGAGGGCCGTCGACCCAGACGGTCTCGTCTCCCAGGATCAAGAAACGACCTACCAGATCCGACGCGGTGAGGTCTTCGTGGCAAGCCACGGTGACCAGGGGTCGGCCGAGCCGGTGGGCCATGTGGGAGACGAAGCGGGTCTTGCCGCTTCCGGTGGGGCCCTTGAGCAAGACGGGCAGCTGGCTGCGCCAGGCCTGCTCGAACAACTCCACCTCACCGGCCACCGGCAGGTAGAACGGCTCCTCCAGGATCTGGAAGTCCTCGACAGGGGGGGTGATCTGACGCATGGATGACCTGCGAACGAGTCGTGGGAGCGTAGTCTCGGAGGTCGGCGCCAGCAAGCCGGAGGCCCGCAGAGGGAGCACACGAAAAACTTCGCTCCGCTCCTAAAACGCCCCGTTGGGCCACCGATGAGTCATGTAGAAGCTGGTCGCCATCGACCCCCTCCCCCGCGCCAAACAAGCGCAGAGCACCAGCGTCCCCTTGGAGGCATTCATGGCACTCCCCGCCACCGAAATCTCGACGCACTGGGATTCGGTCGCGACTGCCCCCTCCACGGACACCACCGCGACCCGCCAGCACCGCCGGGTGAGGGTCGCGGCGCAGGTGCATCTCGAGAGCGACAGCAACCTCTGCGCGGGCATCACCAACAACATCAGCGAGGGTGGGCTGTTCGTGGCGACGCCGGACCTGCTGGCGACGGGAACGGTGCT
>CAZHIK010001457.1:0-2096 GCA_964532635.1 uncultured Enterobacterales bacterium | reverse complement strand
AGGTGGTCGAAGGCCAGCCTCCGGGGCCGGGGATTCCCGTGGCGTAGCCGTCGCACCCCCGTGGCGATCGCGACACATCGGGGCTAAGGTCGGGGCGTCCATCCCCCACTGGCGAGGTCCGTCCATGAAGGTCGCGCTGATCAATCCCACGCCCATGGACCACTACGCGCCCGCGCTGCGGGCCCTGTCGGCGTGGCTCAAGGCCCACGGCCACGACACGCGCATCATCTTCCTGCCCGCCGACACCTACAGCACCCGGTTCAAGAAGGGCTCCGCGGCCATCATCCAGGCCCCCCAGCCCATGATCGAGGACCTGCTGAACCTGGTGGAAGACTGCGATCTGGTGGGCATCAGCTTCCTGTCCACCATGTTCGACATGGCGGTCCAGGCCACCCGCGCTATCCAGAAGCGCTTCCCTGACAAGCCCATCGCCTGGGGCGGCTTCCACCCCACCACCATGCCGCAGCAGGCGCTGCAGTTCGTGGACATGGTCTGCGTGGGCGAAGGCGAGGAAGCCTTCCTGGAGCTGGTGGACGCCCTGGAGCAAGGCAAGGAGCCCTGGAACATCCGCAACTGGTGGTTCCGCAAGCCCAACGGCCGCGTGGTGGGCAACCCCATCCGCCCGCTCATCCAAGACCTCGACACCATCCCCTACCAGGACTTCCTGCTCGAGGACGACTGGTCCTACGACGACAACGCGGAGCGCCTGGTCCGCCTGGACTGGGACCGCTGGCGCCAGGTGGGCCCCCGCTACATCGACCGCTCCGGCACCATGCGCCTGGCCTACAAGGCCATGATCACCCGCGGCTGCCCCCACAAGTGCAGCTACTGCGGCGTGGCCTTCTCCCACGATCTGTACAAGGGCCAGCGCTACCTGCGGCGCCGCTCGGTGGAGCACATGATCGGGGAGATCAAGGCCGTGCTGCGCCGCTGGCCCGAGATCGGAATGGTCCACTTCCAGGACGACGTCTTCTTCTCCACCTCCACCGCCGAGATCAAGAAGTTCTGCGAGCACTGGAAGCGCGAGCTGGGCATCCCCTTCCGGGCCCAGTGCTCCCCCACCACCATCAACGAAGAGAAGTACGCGGCGATGGTGGACGCCGGCCACGTCTTCACCGAGTTGGGCATCCAGACCGGCTCCGCCGACGTGATGAAGATGTACAAGCGCGGCATGACCAACGAGCAGCTGCTCAAGGCCGTCAACATCATCACCAAGTACGTCGAGAAGACCCAGATCCCCGACTACCACGTGATCCTGGACAACCCGTGGGAGACCACCGAAGACGTCCTCAAGAACCTGCGCCTGCTGTGGACCCTGCCCACCCCGTACAACCTGCTGCCCTCGAGCCTGGTGCCCTACCCGGGCACCGAGTTCTACCACAAGACCATCGAGGACGGCTTCGTCACCGACGAGTACAACCAGATCTACCGCAAGGGCTTCCACACCCCCAACGGCTCCTACCTGAACTTCCTGTTCTTCCTCACCATCTTCAACAACCTCCCCAAGGAAGTCATCGAGTTCATGGCCCAGGACCGCTTCGTGCGGCGCTTCAACCAGCGCAAGTACGACGACTTCTGGGGCAAGGTCTACCAGTACGGTGAGGTCTTCAGGCAGATCCAGAAGCTCTCCACCTTCGCCATGAAGGGCAAGCTCCTCGAGATCCCCAGTATCCGCGAGCTCAAGCGCGTCGCCAACCAGATGAAGTGATCCCCCGGCCGTGTCCCACGCCCCCCTCCGCGCCATCCTGATCGCCGCCCTGGCGTCCGTGGCCCTGGGGACGGGGCGGGCCCAGGCGTCGGGCTACTACCTGCTCGAGGCCGACCTCCGTGCGGGTGCGGCCGAGGGGCTCCAGGCCGAAGGCGGGGTGGGCGTATCCCTGTACTCCGACGAGCTCGAGGGCTCGATGACCATCGGCGACGCCAGTGAGAGCGGAGGCCGAAGGGTCAAGGAGTGGTGGCTCGACAGCCGCGCCCTGGGGCCGCTGATGGGCACCCTGCCCTCCGCGATGGTGGCGGCGGGCTTCGAGGAGGAGACTCGGGTGGGCCGCGCCAACACCTGGATCCCCTTCCGCTCCTGGGCCTTCGGCTCCGACTAC
>CAZHIK010001456.1:0-2098 GCA_964532635.1 uncultured Enterobacterales bacterium | reverse complement strand
TGGCTCCGAACAACGGGTGGAGGAGCGCTTCGGGAAGCTCAACCACGAGCAGTACCGCCTGCAGCTGCGGGCCGCGGCCGCCCAGCTGATCCCCGGCCCCGTGGTGGAGCTCATCGCGGCCTTCGGTGTGGGCGCGGCCATCTACATCGGTGGCCGCCAGGTCTTTGCCGGCGTCATCACCCCCGGGGATCTGATCGCGTTCCTGGTGGCCCTGGGGCTGATGAACGATCCACTCAAGGGCTTGGCCCTCATCGTCAGCCTCTGGCAGCGCTCGGTGGCGGCGGGGGACGAGGTCTTCCGCATCCTGGACATGGAGCCGTCGGTGCCCGACGCCGGTCAGGCGTCTCTGGACGGCGGGCCCTGCGGGCTACGCTTCGAGGGTGTGGGCTTCGACTACGGCGACGGCCCGGTGGTCCATGACCTGAGCTTCGAGATCGAGCCCGGCCAGGTGGTGGCCCTGGTGGGGCCCTCGGGAGCGGGCAAGACCACGCTGGCCAACCTCGTGCCGCGCTTCTACGATCCCACCGCTGGGCGGATCCTGCTCAACGGCGAGCCGCTGTCGGCATGGAGCCTGGCGTCCCTGCGACGCCATGTGGCCCTGGTCACCCAGGAGACCTTCCTGTTCAACGACAGCGTGGGGGCCAACATCGCCTTCGGACGGCCCACGGCGGGCCTGGACGAGGTCCAGGCGGCGGCCCGAGCGGCCAACGCCCACGACTTCGTGAGTGAGCTGCCCAAGGGCTACGACACCCGCATCGATGAGCTGGGCATGCGCCTGTCGGGGGGCCAGCGCCAGCGGCTGTGCATCGCCCGAGCCGTGCTGGCCGATGCCCCCATCCTGGTGCTGGACGAGGCCACCTCGGCGCTGGACAGCGAGAGCGAGGCCCTGGTCCAGCAAGCCCTGGACCGCCTGATGCAGAACCGCACGGTGCTGGTCATCGCCCACCGCTTGTCCACAATTCGGCGCGCAGACCGCATCATCGTGCTCGACGGCGGTCGCATGGTGGAGTCGGGTACCCACGAAGAGCTGCTCGCCCTCGATGGGATCTACGCGCGCCTCCACGCGAGGCAGGCGTGACGGGAGCGGTCGGCGGTCAGCGGTCAGCGGTCAGCTTCGGGTGGCGGGGCGTGCTGTATGGGCTGGCGAGTAGCGCCGCTCTACCAGGGGCGTTTGCCTGGGCGGCGTTGAACTCCCGTATGCGCAGCCACTGGTGGGAGCGGGTGGGGTGGACGCTACCACCAGTGGAGCCAGGTGCGCTGTGGCTGCACGCAGCTTCGTTGGGGGAGGGCCAGGCGGCGGCGGCGGTGGCGGCCGGAGCCAGCGAGCGCTGGCCCGAGCTGCCCCTGCTTCGCACCGCTACCTCCGAGACCGGGCGGGAGCAGATCCTGCCGGTGGATGCCACGGCCTGCCTGCCCCTGGACGCCCCTTGGGTACAGCGGCGCTTCCTTCGTCGGGTGCGTCCTCGGGCTCTGGTGCTGGTGGAGGGTGAGCTGTGGCCGGGCCTGCTGGTGGCCTGCCGCGGACGCATCCCGGCGGCGGTGCTGGCGCTGCGGGCGGGGGAAGGCACCCGCCGCCTGGCCCAGCGCTTCCCGGGTTTGTGGCGGGCCATGCAGGGCGTGGTGTCCAGCTGGTCGGCGAGGGACGCCGACAGCGCCGCTTGGCTGGAGCGACAGCTGGGGGCCGAGGTACCGGTGGTAGGAGAGCTGAAGCTCGAGGCTCCAATGGAGCCTTCGGACCTGCGCTTCGCGCGGCCCGTGCTGCTCTGTGGCTCCACCCGTCCGGGTGACGAGCGGGCCCTGCTGGCCGCTTGGAAGCAGCTCGAGCGCCCTCCGCTGCTCGTGCTGGCGCCCCGCCACGCCGATCGCTTCGACGCGGTCGCTCAGCTGCTCGAGCGGGCGCGGCTGCGCTGGGCCCGTCGCTCGGGATTGGCGACCGAGGTCCCAGCCGACCTCGACGCGCTGCTGCTCGACAGCGTCGGTGAGCTGGCCTCGCTCTACTCGAAGGCGACCGTCGCCTTCGTTGGCGGAACCTTCGATGCCGCCATTGGAGGTCACAGCGCGGCCGAGGCAGCCAGGGCTGGTGTGCCCGTGGTGCACG
>CAZHIK010001455.1:0-2099 GCA_964532635.1 uncultured Enterobacterales bacterium | reverse complement strand
CGAGACTCAACCTCGAGGCTCCCACGGCCAGAACGACCAGCCCACGTTCAGGTTGATGTTTGGGCCGAGATCGCCACCCAGCACGGCCACCCCCAGCTGCAGCTCGACCGTCAGCCCCTCGGCCGAGATGTGCTTGCCTCCCGCCATCATGGCCAGAAAGCCCAGCTCCTGGACCTCCTCGTGGGTGAAGAACAGCATCCCCCTGCCTCCACAGCCAGCTGCAATCCCGAGTCGAAGCTACCCACCGGATAGACGCGGTAGCCCACGCCGTGGCCAACCCCCATCATGACGCTGATGGCGTCCGTGGCCATCAGCCCATGACGGCGACCGAGCCGCAGCTCCACGTTCCGCCTGAAGATCGGCAGGGCCACCCCCGCCAGGTTGCCGGTGACCGTCAAGCTTCGCGGCCTGTCCACAATCCCGCGGGTGTCCCGCCACACATCCCCGTCGATGACGTCCAGCTCCGCCTCCGGACTGGGCTCGGGCTCCGGTTCCTCCCCGCAGCTCCCCACGATCTCTGCCAGGACGGGCTGGCTCGCGCCCCCGCACAGGTAGACCCCACAGTCCAGCCCCTCCCGCGCCAATAGCCGCCGGGTCTCCAGCCGATCCCAGCCACCGCCGGCCGTCTCCACCCAGCGCAGCGACACTCCATCCAGGCGTGCTTCCAGCTCCGGCCGCAGCCTGGCCGCGCTGTGGCCCATGAACACCACCAGCACTTCCGCACCCGCTCGCGCCTGCACGCTCCGAATGGTGGCCGCATGTTCGTCCACCTCCGCCGCGTGCACACTGCCAATGCACAGCGAGATCAGCAGGGCGAGGGGGACTCCCACGGCATCACTCCACAGGGACGCGGACGATCAGAGTGTACCTCCGTGGAAGACGTAGACGGCACCCTCCCCGTCCTGGGAGCCGATGTCCTGGCCGGGATCGGTGATCAGGAAGTCCTCGGTGCCATCCAGATCCACATCGCCGATGCCAGCCACCTGCTTGGTCCCAGTGCTGTCCGTGTTGCCAGTGATGGTGGCCACGGCGGCGTACTCCGGGTTCGTAGACTCGCGCAGCGGACCGGGCACGACCCAGAACACCGCATCGTAGGTGTGCGGGTTGCCTGCCACCAGATCGATGTGGCCATCTCCGGTGAACTCCTCGAGCAGGTCGAAGGTCTCGATCTCCTCGGAGCCGGTCCCGATGTAGATGTCCCAGTCCGAGGTGGTGGCAGCGGCGTCGACGCCGCCCAGGTACACGATGATGTCCCCCCCGCCTTCGAGGAGCAGCAGGTCCTGGTGACCGTCCTCGTCCAGGTCCCCAGTGGCGATCTCGGATCTCAGCCAGGCACCCTCCGTGCCTTCGATGGGGTGCCCCACATCCTCGACCTGCACGTCCCCCTCGAAGCCTCCCTCCACGACCCAAGCCGATCCCGCGTCGTTCGTGCCATAGGACACTGCCACGACCTCCTCGAGACCGTCACCGTCGAAGTCCGCCGCGTCACCGATGTGGACCTCTTCGACAGCGATGGAGTGGGTCAGGCGGGTGCCGAAGTCCCCTACGGAGCCCACCTTGCCGTAGAGGGCATCGTCTGCGGCGACCATCAGGTCCGCCTCGCTGTCGCCGTCCACGTCGGCCGTGAACATCAGGTAGCCGAAGTCGTTGGGCTTGTTCCACCAGATCCACGAGGTGTTCACGTCGTCCAGATCGTCCCCGAGTGGGCCCGCGTAGACGAAGGCGCACTCCACGCCGTAGGCACCCACCACCAGGTCGTCGAAGCCGTCTCGATCGGCGTCGTAGCCCCCCACGACGCTAGCGCCGAAGGCGTAGCCGCCATAGTCGTTGGTCACCATGGTGTCAGCCGCAGTGGCGGGCATCTTGGTCGCCTGGAATGGAGCCTCGAAGACCCACACACGCCCCTGCAGGCTCAGGCCGTAGTCCTTGGAGCCCAGCACCAATTCGTTCACGCCGTCGCCGTCGAAGTCACCATGGGAGACACCGTGCTCGCTGGGCATCTCGGCGTGGTAGTAGTTGCCGTAGATGATGGTGTCGGCATCGGTACGGACGTTCAGATCCCCCCAGCTTCCGCAGCCGTTGGAAGTGCCATCGCAGTC
>CAZHIK010001454.1:0-2100 GCA_964532635.1 uncultured Enterobacterales bacterium | reverse complement strand
GCCCTGGAGGACTGGGACCCCCCCGTTCCGCCCATCCCCTCCTCGCCCCGGCCCCTGTTCTGGTTCGGGACCTACCGCGATCGGCCCTCGCCCCGCTTCGACGCCGACAATGGAGACGGCATGGCGGTCACTGTGGGGAACATCGAGCGCTGCCCCGTGATGGGCATCAAGCTGTTCACACTGGCCCACAACACCATCCGCGGGGCCGCCGGTGCGGCCATCGCCAACGTCGAGCTGCTCCGCGCCCTGGAGCTGCTGCCCCTGCCGTGATCCCCACCTGGCGCAAGGTCCTGTACGCCGCGGTGGTCACCGTGGTGGTGCTGGGGACCGCCAACCTGCTGATCGCCCAGCTCGAGCGGGGCGAGGTCATCGACACGCTCCGCCCTGACGACGTGGTTCACCACATCGACGACGCCCTGATCACCCTGAACGACGGCAGCTGGCGCACCACCGCCTACGCGGAGCGGGGCATGCTGCCCCTCGAGATCGACGCCGAGCGGGTACCCGAGCGGCTGCGGATCCTGCTGACCGGGGGTTCCTTCGCCATGGGCACGCCCTACAGCCACCAGCGCCACGGGGAAGAGCGCCCTGGAGGAATGGCCGCCTGGCTGAGGGCCGAGCTGACCGCCCGAGACCCCCACCACCCGCCCGAGGTGCTCAACCTGGCCGCCGGGGGCCAGAGCTCCACCCGGGTGGTCCGCATCCTGGAGCAGACCGCCCCCCTCCAGCCCGACGTGGTGATCGTGGCCAGCTGCAACAACGAAGGCTCCATGACGCCCAACGCCATCGAGGAGGGGCTGCGGACGCTGGCGGGCGTACGCTTCCTGAGCAAGCTGCTGCGTCCGGGGCCGGACGACGAGACTCGTCCCCTGTACGCCCCCCAAGACGCCGACTGGCAGAGCCTCCAGGCCATCTTCGAGCGCAACCTGGCCCGCGTCGTCCAGCTGACCCGTGAGCAGGGCGCCGAGCTGCTTCTCTGCACCCTTCCCATCAACCTGCGCTACCAGGGGTGGATACCGGGCACGCTGCGGGCGCCCAAGGAAGGCGGTGGGCTGCGCCCGGTGGCCCGGGAGTGCAAGGCCGGTGACTGCGCCCACGACACCACCGAACCGTGCATCGACCAGGCGCAGGCACTCTGGGATGCGGGCGAAGTCGACGCCGCCCAAAGTCTGCTCGACGGCTGCGACGACCTCGAGGGCCTGCGCATGCTGGGGCTGATGGAGTACGAGCGCGGCGAGTATGCCTCCGCGCGCAGGCTCCTGGAGCAGTACACCGACCTGGTCCCCCGGGGCCGCTGCCGCCCGAGCTTGGCCCAGCTCATCCGCGAGCAGGCAGCAGAGAGCTCCGACACCACCCTGGTGGATCTGGACGCCCACGCCCGCTCCCTGTCCCCCGACGGCATCGCCGACCCCGCGCTGTTCGTGGACAACTGCCACATGAGCTGGGTGGGCTACCGCTTGATGACCGACGCCTTGCTGCACGCCCTCGAGCGACGGGGACTGGTACCGGCCGCCACCACCGACGGGGTGGACCGCTACGAACACGCCACCGGGCTGGGCCTGCCTCCAGTGGAGCGCATGGACCTGATCGGAGGCCCCGCGCTGTCCACCGAAGCCCTTCCGGACAGCAGGGATCCCTGGGGTGAGCGAGGGCAGCGGCGGCCCCCGCGGGGCGGCCCGGCGCGCTAAGCTATCGAAGATCGGCCCTCTCGAGGAACCCGGTCGGTGCCGATAGGCACCCCGGCCGCGCCCACGCTGCCGGCTCCCCTTCCGCGCCGCATGGAGGCTCCCATGTCGCAGGGCCCTCGCAAGCAGGTTTCCGAGTCGGGTCCCTGGCTCACCGATCCGGATCGCGTGGCCGCGCACCTTGTCTTCCTGGGCACCGAGATCCGCGAGGTCGCACTGAGCACGGAAGGGCGCGCCCAGCCGGGCGAAGAGGAGCTGCGCTCCGACGAGCGCCGGCCGCCGAGCAGCGACGCGGATCTGGACAAGCTGGCCTTCGACCCGCCGGACCTGGAGCAGCGCTACAGCAGCTTCAGCCAGAATGTGGCCGCATGGCGTGACCGACACTGCGTCTTCTGCAAGATTGGTGGCCCCTACC
>CAZHIK010001453.1:0-2100 GCA_964532635.1 uncultured Enterobacterales bacterium | reverse complement strand
ATCGACGCCGGCAAGACCACGCTGACCGAGCGCATCCTGTACTACACGGGCACCAAGCACAAGATCGGCGAGGTGCACAACGGCGAAGCGCACATGGACTGGATGGAGGAGGAGCAAGCTCACGGCATCACCATCACCACCGCGGTCACCCAGTGCCCGTGGAAGGACCACCTGGTCCAGGTGGTGGACACGCCGGGTCACGTGGACTTCACCATCGAGGTGGAGCGGGCCATGCGCGTGCTCGACGGTGCGGTCATCGTGATGGACGGGGTGCGGGGCGTGGAGCCTCAGACCGAGACCGTCTGGCGGCAGGCCAGCCGCTTCTCCATCCCCTGCATGTTCTTCATCAACAAGATGGATCGGCCCGGCGCCGACTTCGACCGAGCCCTCGACACCATCCGCAAGCGCCTGGGGGTCGAGCCCGTGCCCGTCACAATCCCGGTAGAAGGCGGCGTGCTCCACCTGGTCGACGAGTGCTTCCTGCGCTTCGAAGGCGACATGGGCGAGACGGTGGTGCGGGAGACCGTGCCCTCGTACCTGCGCGACGTCTACGACGAGCAACGCGAGACCCTCTTGCTGGCCCTGGGCGATTACGACGACGAGATCGCCGACGCGGCCCTCGAGGGCAGCGATGTGCCGCGCGATGCGGTGGTGCGTGTGCTGCGCCAGTGCTGCCTCGAGCGCCTGCTCTTCCCGGCTCTGGGTGGCTCGGCCCTGCGCAACTACGGCGTGCAGCCGGTGATCGACGCGGTCATCGACTTCCTGCCTTCGCCGGTGGACAACCGCCACGTGGACGGCACCGATCTGGACGGCAACCCCGTGGACGTGGAGATGGAGCCCACCGAGCCCCTGGTGGCCCTGGCCTTCAAGGTGCAGCTCTGGGATGGCCGGCGCCACGTCTTCGTGCGGCTGTACCGCGGCCAGCTGGCGCCGGGTGACAAGGTGCTCATCGCAGGCAAGGGCGACATCGAGCGTGTGGCGAGGGTCTTCGACGTGGACTCCCACAAGAAATCCCGGCTCAAGAACAGCGTTGCCGGTCAGATCGTGCTGCTGGCGGGCCTGCGCAAGGCCAGCACCGGTGACACCCTCTGCGCCCCGGACCACCCGGTGCTGCTCGAGGCCATCCAGACACGCGACCCGGTGATGGGGCTGGCGGTGGAGCCCGAGTCCTCCCGCGAAGAGGAGAAGATGCTCGAGGTGATCCGCAAGATCCTCGAGGAGGACCCCACCCTGCAGTACCTCGAGGACGAGGACACGGGGCAGCGCATCCTGCGCGGCATGGGCGAGCTGCACCTGCAGATCGTCCAGGAGCGGATCCAGCGTGAGTTCGGGCTCGCCCTTCGCTTCGGGCGCCCCTACGTGGTCTCCCGCGAGACCGTGCTCGGTCAGGCCAAGGCCACCGGCCAGATCGACCGGGTCTTCGAGATCGACGAGGACAAGAGCATCGAGCTGAAGGCGAGCGCGGTGGCCTCCGTGCGCGCCCTCGGGCGGGGTGTTGGCAAGAACGCCATCGTGGAGCCACAGATCAAGGGCGGCACCATGAGCAACGCCCAGCGCGAGGCCGTCGAGGCCGGCGCCCAGGACGCCATGGTCGGCGGCCCCATCGAAGGCTCGCCGCTACAGGACATCGAGGTCACCGTCCACGAGGTCAGCCTGTTCGGCGACGCCTCGTCACCCCAGGCCCTGCGCATCGCGGTGGCCGAGGCGGTGCGCACCGCCATGGCCCAGGCCGGCGGCGTGCTGCTGGGTCCCATCATGAAGGTGGAGGTGGTGGTCCCCGACGAGTCCCTGGGGACCGTGCTCGGAGACCTCCAGGCTCGCCAGGCATCGATCCTCGACAGCACCACCGAGCACGGCGTGGCCTCGCTGCTGGCCGAGGTGCCCCTCGAGAAGCTGATCGGCTACGCAGGCGACCTGCGCTCCATCACCCGCGGCCGCGGCCAGTTCACCAGCGAGTTCGACCGCTTCGACATCTGCGGCTAGTTGGAGGGGCGCTGGGTTTGGAACATCGTTCCCTCTCCCCGGGTGAGAGGGTGCCTGCTACACTCGTGCGCCGCGGCGGGAGAGGGGTCTCGGGTCTCGGGTCTCGGGTCTCGGGTC
>CAZHIK010001452.1:0-2101 GCA_964532635.1 uncultured Enterobacterales bacterium | reverse complement strand
ACCCTCGTGGTTGGACTGGTGGCAATTGACCGTGACGCCCAGCTCGACCGCGAGCTCCTGCAGTGCAGCGTCGATGCCAGGCAGTGTGGTGGTGCCGTACTTCTCGGGCTCCCGAGTTCCCAACAGATCCAGGTTGGGGCCGTGGAGGACGAGGATGCTACGAGAAGCGCGCGTCAATCCAGCCTCCTGTGCGGGAACACGTCGTCCGGGCCGGAGGGTCTACTCGGTGGTGTCGATCTCGACAGTGAGCTGATCGACCCCGATGCTGATCCAGAGGCTGGTGCCGCTGAACGTCTCACCCTCGGCGTCGTACGGCATCGAGTCGATGTAGAGATAGAAGCGCATGACGCCCCGGCTGTCGGTGGAACCGATCATGTAGGTGGGCTGATAGTTCTCCGGGGTCATGGCGTAGTCACCGCCGAACTCGTAGAACGCCGCGCTCTCGGTATCCCACCACCAGGAGCACCAGTCCGGGGCATCCCCGTCGATGAAGCCATCACCGTTGACATCGCAGTAGTCCGAGACGCTCGCCGTACCGTCCGCCACGTCGGAGGGTGGGTTGGGGTACTGCACCAGCTTGATGGCGCTCTCCGGGAGCACGTAGATGCCGGACCAGCCGGAGAGGAGCTCCACCTCGATGTCGTTCAGCGGCATCTCGCTCACTTCGTCGTAGATGAAGACGTCTCCGAAGACCAGCGTGCCGATGCCGTCCTGGGACGTATGGGCCGAGGTCGGGGTCAGCGTGAAGTCCTCGAGATCGGAGATCACCGCGGTGGCGGGGGCGGGCCAGGGCCCCGTGCAGGCGGTGAGGAGGAAGGGAAGGAGGCCGCAGGTGGCGAGCTTCATCTTTTGTTCTCCCAGGATTCCGTGAGATCCATGAGGGCGACGAGGTCTTCGGCGGTGACGGATCGCAGCTCGACCGCGCCCATCTCGACAGGCGCGACCAGATTGAGTCTACCACGGACCGTCTTCTTGTCCATCCTCACCGCCCGATCGAGCTTGTCGCGGAAGCTCGGGCCGGAGCCGGAGAGGGGTGCTTCTGGAAGGGTAGTAGGCAGCTCGAGGAGCCTGGACAGCTCCGTGAGCCGTTCGAGCATGGAAGGCTGACGGCACCAACCTCGCTCGACGGCGAAGCGTGTCTCCACGAGCATACCCAGGGCCACGGCCTCGCCGTGGCGCAGGCTCCCGTGGCCGAGGGCGGTCTCCAGGGCGTGCCCCACGGTGTGCCCGAAGTTGAGGATCGCGCGCAGTCCGGCTTCGCGTTCGTCGATGGCGACGACCCGAGCCTTGATCTCGCAGCAGCGTCTCACAAGCCAGGAAGTGGCCTTCTCATCGCGGATTCGGAGAGCGCCGGCGTTTGCCTCCATCCAGTCCACCAGCGCGGTGTCCCGGATCACGCCGTGCTTCAGCGACTCCCCCAGCCCACAGCGCCACTCGGCCTGTTCGAGGGTGGAGAGCACCCCCGTGGCCGCGTAGACCATTCGAGGCTGGTAGAACGCGCCAACGAGGTTCTTGCCGTGTGCGGTGTTGAAGCCCGTCTTGCCCCCCACCGAAGCATCCACCATCGCCAGCAGGGTGGTGGGAACCTGGACGAAGGGGACACCCCGGAGCACCGATGCGGCCGCAAATCCCACCAGGTCGCCAGTGACGCCTCCACCGAGGGCCAGCACGGGCGTGCGGCGATCGATGCGCGCGTCGAGCAACCCCTCGACGAGGGCTGACCAGGTCCCGAGGTGCTTGGCACTCTCACCATCGGGTACGTGCAGCACCTGAGGCTCGAAGCCTGCGCGCTCGAGCGCCTCCACAGCGGCGGCTTGATGCAAGGCCGCCACCACCGGGTTCGAGACCAACAAGACGCGACCGGGGTCGAAGTGTGCGACCAGCGCCTTCCCCAGGCCTTCCAGGCCCCCTGCCACCACGTGGATGGGGTACGCGCGCTCCGCGAGCGCCACCTGGATGACCTCTTCCCGAGTCATGTGCGCGACCGCCAGGCTCTGCCGTGGCGGCCTAGTTCGAGCTCTTGGCCGAGAGCACACGCGGCGTGACGAAGACCAGCAGCTCGTTCCGGCGGATGTCGGTGCCGGAGTTCTTGAACAGGTAC
>CAZHIK010001451.1:0-2106 GCA_964532635.1 uncultured Enterobacterales bacterium | reverse complement strand
ACCTACAACGGTCCCCACCGGCAGCTGGCCCCATTGGGACTCGATCTCGATAGCTCCACTGCCTGGCCCAGAAGATCGACCTTGAAGCCGCGACGCCTTCGTTCTCCCGGCACCGCCAACCCCCGGAGGGGCGACCGACCCTCGCGCCCACGAAAGAGCCCGCCAAGGGCACTCACCGCAAGGCGAGGCTCGCCAGCATCGAAGTGACGGACTCCACGACAGATCGCTCGAAGAAACCGTTCGCGCTCCTGGTCACCACACTTTTCCCAAATGTCGTCAGGGGCTGCGTGGCCATCAGCAAGAACCAGCTTGGTCACTCCTGTGTGACTCCGGGCCACCAGGTCCAACGCGTCGCCATCGCAGTGCTCTCGAGCCCTGGCCACGCCCTCCGCCAAATCGCCGATGAGGACAACGGGCTTCGGCCCATCAGGCTGCTCAACGATGCTCTCCTGTTCGAGATCATCCGCCCGAAGGCGATTCAGCACCTGAACGATCTGTGCCGTCGAACGACGGTTGCCTCTGATCTCGCAGACGACACCGCCATCGGGCTCGAACGCATCGAACAGCTCGGGATGGGCGTCACCGAACTCGTAGATGGCCTGGTTGCGGTCACCGATGACGCCGACGATGGCGCCAGCGTGAGCGAGCGCGTGGACGACCTCGCACTGGTACTGTGAGGTATCCTGGAATTCATCAAGGAAGAAGAAGGGAAACCGCCGAACGAGCGCTTGGATGACAGCGCCATTCCCAAGCAGGACGCGATGGGCCAAGGCGATGACATCATCGTGGTCGATGCGGCCTTTTTCCCAGTGAGAGTGCTTGTATGCAAGCAAGGCCTCGGAATCGCTGTAGGCTCGGACGCCACCTTTGATGTTCAACCTCGCCCCGGACCGAAAGCCGATCCGCCAGACCCCATCCTCGCCACGACGCCACCTGATGTCGTTCTCGAGAAGGGTCGTAAACCCCACGGGTGCGTACCAAAGCCGCTCACTCTTCCGCTGCGCCTTCAGCCAGTCCTTCCCTTGCCTGGTGGACGGCCTCCTCAACTCATGCCCCTTCATGAGCTCCGTCTTCAACGACGACTCACCCAGGACATGAGCATATGGCCTCACCACGTTGCGGTACAGGAAGCTGTGGATCGTGCAGATCTCCACCGCATCCTCGTACCCAGCGAGCCGCTTCGCCAAGGTCTCGGTGCCGATCTGCGTGTAGGTGATGCACGCAACCTTCGCCATCCCGTGGAGGCACTCGCTCTTCGCGATCACCGCCTTGACGTGCTCAGCCAGCCAGTGGGTCTTCCCTGCTCCAGGGCCTGCGGACAGCTTGAAGGACTGGTCCACATTCGGAAGCGGCTTGTCGGATGTCAGCAACAGCGGTTTCGCGCTCATGCCGGCTCCCCCGGTTCCTCGGGGGGCTCCAAGAAGCAGACATGCTTCAGAGCTTCATCCAGATAGCTCGGAAGCTTCAACTCCATCCGCTCGCCGAGCTCCTTTGCGAGTTCGTCGGCCAGGGCCGCAACAATCATCGACGCGTGCTCGCCCTTGCTGTCCTTGTAGGTCAGCAAGTAGTACGTCGCGAGGGCCGTCCGACGTCTCTCGTCTGCGTCATCGCAACTGTCGAGGAAGACCCAGAGGGGATCAACCTTCTCGTAAAACCAGTCCTTCCATAGCTGCGCCTTCGGCTCCTGGCCGTCCATCAGCAACGCGATCTTCGCCTTCTTCTTCAACGCATTGGTCGTCGCATCGCTCAACAGCACCGTCGCCATGGGATTCGCGAACAGCAGATCGTACTCGAAGGTCTTGCCCGCCACACCCACGGACAGCCGCGGCTTGTACTTTTCCATCAGCTCGAGGAGCGAGGCCGCAGTCGCTGAGTTCCGCGAGTCCGGCTCGTACGGCCAACAAGCCTTGGCCTTCTTCCCCTTCTCGGTCTGGACGTCACGTACCGGGTCCCCATCGGTAACAAGCGCGACCCTACGCCCGAGCAGGCCCAAGCGAGCCAGCTCCGGGTCCTCCACCATCCCGAACAGCGGCAAGAAATGCTTGAAGGTGACCCCGTCCACCCGCACAAGCGCGACGAAATTCCGGTCCAGCCAGGCTCCCGGCC
>CAZHIK010001450.1:0-2110 GCA_964532635.1 uncultured Enterobacterales bacterium | reverse complement strand
CGCGCGGAGCGATACATTCGCATCGGTCGAAACTCCTGCGTCGTCATACTAGCGGACGGGCAGCTGCTCTGGGTCGTAGACCGCGTCGAAGGACTGGGACGGGGCGCTGGGATCGAAGCCCCGAGCGCGGGTGCCCAGCTCGTAGTGCAGGTGGCGGGTCTCGCTGCGGCCGCTGTTGCCCATCAGGCCCAGCTCCTGCCCCTGGGTTACGCGGTCGCCCACGCCCACGGTGATGCCCTGGGGATCCAGGTGGGCGTAGCGCACGTAGACGCCGTCGCCGTGATCTACCACCACGTGGTTGCCCCAGCCCGAG
The DNA here is from genome assembly GCA_964532635.1 of uncultured Enterobacterales bacterium. GTDB lineage: Bacteria > Myxococcota_A > UBA796 > UBA796 > JAFGLY01 > CALDOK01. Next base: position 1,797 of record CAZHIK010001450.1, on the reverse strand, counting down.
CCGCACTCCCGGGCGCTGCGGTTCTTGCCGAAGGCGCTGCTCTGGGGGCAGCCCATGCGCACATAGACCACTTCGCCGTCGGCCATGGAGGAGACGGGGACCTCGGCCACGCGCTGGTCGTCGTGGACGTAGTCGGTGCCCTCGTGGTTCGCCTTGCGACCGGGGGTGCCCGAGAAGGCCACCCGCCAGGTCCAGGCGCTGGGGGCCTTCCAACGGACGGTGCTCGAGCCGCGGGGGATGCCCGACGCGGCGATCTGGACGGGGGCGTAGTCCTGCTCGCTCGAGACGTAGGCCCGGAGCTGCTCGGGCTGGACGTGGACGACGGGTTCCTCTGGCGTCACAGGCTCCACGGGATCGTCGGTGTCCTCGTCATCGACTTGCTGGTGGCGGGACTGGGTGGCCCGCTCCATGTCATTGAGCAGGTCCATCAGGCTGCAGCTCCGCGCCTTTGTGCAGTCGTCGCCGTGGGCGGCGGTGGCGAAGAGCAGGAGCAGGGTGGGGAACATGGGGGCCTCGTGTACGTCGCCCGTTGCAAGACCCGGGCCACGCCGAAAACCCCGTTTCTATCGTCGCCCACCCCCGAGATGGGTGGTGCGTACCCCACCCTGCTAGCCGCAGCTGCCCCCTGTGCAGGTGAAGCTGGCGTCGCTGCCCCACCCGCTGTAGGCGGCCCCGGTGGAGTAGTAGTAGACGTCGTCGGGGCTGTTGTCGTCGCCGCTGCTGCCCCAGTCGCAGCTGGTGGAGGTGAGGCTGCAGTTGGTCTCGTTGAGCAGCACGCCACCCCCGACCCCTCCGGCGGTGTTGGCCCAGAACCCGGCGCTCACCGTCTTCGAGCCGCTGCAGGCGATGGACCCGTACTCCCAGCAGAACAGGCCGCCACCGTATGGATACGTGCCGCCGCTGGCGGTGTTGCCGAAGACGGGGCTGTCGCTGATGGTGAGATCCGAGTAGCTCAGGAAGATGCCTCCGGCGTAGTTGGAGGTGGTGTTCCCGCTGATGATGCAGTTGTCGATGCTGGCGGTGGTGTCGCGCAGGCGAACGGCCCCGGCGCTCTCGGCCAGGTTGCGCTCGAGCGTGGAGTCCTGCATGTCCAGGCTGCCGTAGTAGACGTACAGCGCGCCGCCCCAGCCGGCGGAGCAGTCGTTGTCGGACAGGTCGCTGTCCACGATGGTCACGTCGGTGTCGTAGGCGAAGACGCCCCCTCCGTAGGCCGAGGCCGCGTTGCCGCTGATGGTGGAGCCGTCCATGTACAGGGTGCCATCCTGGACCAGCGCCGCCCCGCCCTGCTCGCTGGCGAGGTTGGTGGCGAAGGTGGAGTCGGTGATGGAGACATCGCCCTGGTAGACCGCCAGCCCGCCGCCGTACTCGGCGCTGTTGTCGCTGATGAGGCAGTCGTCGAGCTCGAGCTGCAGGCCCGTGACCGAGCTGAGCACTCCGCCGCCGTTGGGCGCCCCGCCCCCGCGGATGGAGAGCCCCTCGAGGCGTAGACTCGAGGCTCCGCTGGCCGTCGCGACCACCGGGCTGCTGCCGTCGCCCTGAAGGACCACCAGGGAGGTGCCGCCTTCGCCCTGCACCGTGGCGTCACCGTCGGCCGCGGTGAGGTGGACGTACCAAGTGCCCGGACAGAGCCGCAGGGTCCCCGGTTCCCCCAGGGTGTAGCCCACCGCGGCAGAGGCGGTTCCCGCTGTGAGGATGCCGCTGACATCGCTGCCGATGCCGCCGGACGGGAACCAGCTGGCCAGGTGGAGGCCGTCGGTGCTGCCGTCGCAGTCGTTGTCGATGGCATCGCACAGCTCG
>CAZHIK010001449.1:1480-2113 GCA_964532635.1 uncultured Enterobacterales bacterium | reverse complement strand
GGGGCAGGCCAGCTTACCCCGGAGGCGCGGGAGGCGCCCCGGCTGCGTTAGGGGCGAAGCGGAGGATCGTATGGAATCCCCCGGTTCCCCACGCCCGACCACGCTCCGGCGCGCCCTGCTCGGCGCGCTGCTGCTCATGGTAGCCCTGCCCCTGGTGGTGATGGCGGTGGTGGCGCTCACGGCGGCGGATCCTCGGGCGGTGGCCGCCGTGGTGGCCCACGCGGATCCGCTCCTGCTTGGCGTGGCCCTGGCGGCCCACTTCATCCAGTACCCGCTGATGGCCTGGCGCTGGCGTTACCTGGTGCGCACGCCCCTTGGGAACGTCCCCGGCCTCACCCAGACCGTGGGCTTCGTGTTCATCGCCCACCTGTTCAACCTGATCGTCCCGGGCGCCGCCGGCGAGCTGGCCGGCTCCTACGTGATGAAGGTGCGCGCAGGGGTTCCCATGGCCGTGGGAGTGGCGGCCGGGTCCTACGGACGCCTGTTCGGGATGGCGCTCACGGCGCTGTCGCCGCTGCTCCTGGCCGTGGTCTTTGGCCTGCCCCTGCCCGAGCCTCTCCGGCTCACCATGCTCATCGGTCTGGCCATCGCCATCGTGGGGCTGGGCGCGGTCGCCGTCCTGGCGCTGCTGCC
>CAZHIK010001449.1:0-1470 GCA_964532635.1 uncultured Enterobacterales bacterium | reverse complement strand
CTGGGTGGGAGCGGCTGGCGTCGGCCATCGAGGCCCGGGCAGGCGACCGGCGGGGGTTCGTCGGGCGACTGGTCCAGCGGTTGCTGGGCTTCCTCACCGGCTTCGGTGAGCACGCCCGCCTGCTGGCCGCGACGCCGGGTCGCCTGGTGGGGGCCCTGGGCATCAGCGGCCTGATCCTGCTGGGCAACATGGCGGCCTTCCACCTCATCCTGGTAGCGATGCGCATCGACCTCCCCTTTCACTGGGGGGCGTTCCTGTTCTGCGTACTGGTGTTGGGAAACATCTCCAGCTACGCCGTGCCCGCCAGCGGCAACGTCGCCTCGCCAGTGCTTTCCCTGCTCGCCATGAGCGGCTTGTTCGGGGTGGACGAGTCCACCGCCCTGGGAGCGCTGTTCCTGGCATGGCTGTTCTTCATCCTGCAGGGCCTGGTGGCACTGGGTGTCGCGGTCCCCAACCTGGCCCTGGTGGCCCGGGCCCTCGAGCTGCGAGGTCGGGATGCGCCGGTTGACTGAGGCCCTGGCTCGTGTGCTGCTGGGGGGCTGGCCCGATCCGCCCCTGCGCTGGGCGCCCGACCGCGATCTCGGCCTGGCGCTGGGTGGGGTCGGCCTCATCGTGCTGGTCAACATGGTGAAGATCGGCCTGCCCGAGTGGCGGGATGCGCTGGACTGGTACGTGCTCAACGTGGGGATCTTCTGGCTGGTGCCCCTGCTGTGGATCGCCTGGCGGCGCCCTCGGCCCCTGGTGGGCTCGAAGCCAGGCCCCGTGCGCCTGCTCATCGGTGTGCTGATCCTGGCCCAGATCCCCTTCGGCGGTGAGTCCGCTATCGCCTGGAACCTGGACCACTGGCTGGGGGGGCTGGGCTACCTGTACTTCCAGATCACGGTGCAGCTGTCCGAGGTGTTGTTCTTCTTCGTGTTCTTCCACCCCCGCGCGGTGCGCAGCCTGGGCTCCCTGGGGGCCATCCCCCTCACCATCGCCGTCCTCACCACCATGCAGGCCAGCAGCACCGAGCCCCTGGTGCTGCAGTGCTGGATCGACAACGTGCAGAGGGCCGGGGTGGAGGTGTGCTTCTTCGCGATGGTCCCCGCGGTGTGGGCCATCTTCGTCTTCGAGGTGCTGGCGGGGGGCCTGGGGGAGCTGCGCCTGGTGCAGATCGGGGAGAAGCTCGAGCTGGTGGCGGTGGAGCAGGCCCTGTGGGCCTCGGTGTCCATGGCCCTGTACGCCCTCACCCTGGGGCTGCTGCTGGTGGGCCTGAGCCTGCTCGACCCGTCCCGTCGCACGCGGAGGCTCCGGGCCGGGTTGCTGGGCCTGTGCGTGGTCACCATCATACTGGCCGCGGCGGGCTGGTTCGGCTTCCAGCCACCCCACGCCAGGCTCCACCCCGACGGCACCTCGTTCCGGCCCTGGAGGGACGGGCCCTAGCAGCGTGCGTCGAGACCTGAAAGCTCGGGTTCGACGATCATTATGGAA
>CAZHIK010001448.1:0-2122 GCA_964532635.1 uncultured Enterobacterales bacterium | reverse complement strand
CTTCTCGGCATCGGGCGCGCCGGTGTAGGTCACCAGGTCATACTGGCGGCCGGTGCGCTCGCTGAGCTCGGCCATGACCTCGGCCACGATGCCCTTGACCGCGTCCATGTAGGGGTTGCCGGCCTCACGCGCCTGGAAGAAGACGTCGGGGTTCTGGGCCGTGCCGCGCACGACCGGATCCTCGGGGCTCATGCCGCGGGCGCGGAAGTCGAGCACGTCCTGCTCACGCACGAGCGCGCGCAGGTCACTCGGGTCGAGCATGGCGATCTTGTCGACCTCGTGCGAGGTGCGGAAGCCGTCGAAGAAGTGGAGGAAGGGGATGCGCGAGCGGAGCGTGGCCGCGTGGGCCACGAGCGCCATGTCCAGGACCTCCTGGACCGAGGCCGACGCGAGCATGGCCCAACCGCAGGAGCGGGCCGACATCACGTCGCTGTGATCGCCGAAGATCGAGAGCGCGTGCGTGGCGATCGAGCGCGCCGATACGTGGATGACCGACGGGGTCAGCTCGCCGGCGATCTTGAACATGTTGGGGAACATGAGCAGGAGGCCCTGCGAGGCGGTGAAGGTGGTGCCGAGGGCACCCTTCTGCAGCGCGCCGTGCAAGGCGCCCGCAGCGCCGGCTTCGGACTGCATCTCGACGACGTCGGGCGTGATGCCCCACATGTTGGGCCTGCCCTGGGCAGCCCAGTCGTCACTGTGTTCCGCCATCGGCGAGGCCGGCGTGATCGGATAGATCGAGATGACCTCGCTCAGTTGGTATGCGATGCGGGCGGCGGCCTCGTTCCCGTCGAGACACTCCCATTGCTGGGCCATGTGTCAGGCCTCCTTGGTGTATGGGCTTGGATCACCCGGGTCATGGGTGTACTCGGGTCGCGTTGAGATCCCGCGGCCAAGGGGGAGGCCGCGGGTCGACTGTAAGTGTGCGCGGCAAGACTGCGCCAGTGCAGGGCCACTAGGCCCCCACTCGAGAGGGAGAGCGGTCACGTCCTGTACCGGCCCACCGGCCCCTTCCGGGCCCGCCTGACGCTCGCTCGCGTGCGCGCGCGGTGCGTCCGTGCCAGCACTACCTGCGTGGTAGGGCTGGCCCCACCGTGCTTTCGGGTGGTGCCCGGGTAGCGCCGGTCCGCACGTGCACGGTACGCTTCTGGTCCAATCGAGAGGAAGAGGACACTCATGCAACGAAACATGGTGCGAGCGATGCTGCTCGCCATCTCATTGCTGCTGCTGGTGGCGATCCCGGTCGCGGCCCAGAGCGACGACGAGGGCTGGAGCTTCAGCAGCACGGACGACAGCGTCCTGATCGCAGCTCAGCAGGACATCGCGGTCGGCCCCACCGAAAGCTCCGACGGACTGGTCGTGCTCGAGAGCACAGCGGTCGTCGAGGGCACCGTCGAGAGCCTCCTCGCGGTCGACTCTGACGTGACCGTCACCGGCGCATCGGCGCAGGTGGAACGCATCTTCACCATCGCCGGCAACCTGACGGTCGACGGTGGGGCCACGGTGGGCGAGATCTTCTACGCCGGCACCGAGCTGGCCGTCGACGAGACCACTGCCACCGTCACCGGCGACATCGTCAACGCCCAGGAGGAGATCGTGGGCGCGTTGGCGGCCGTCGTGGCCGTGCTCATCGTGCTCCTCATCTTCATCGCCATCGGCGCCTTCATCGCCGCGCTGGCGATGACGCTGCTGGTAATCGCCTTCGGCACCGAGCAGACGCGCCACGCCGCGGGCGATGTCCGAGTAGCCCGAGAAGTCGCCGTAGATCTGGAAGCAGAACGCGTACACGCCGGTCAGCAGCTGCCCACTGGTCCAGGCGCCGGGATCGTCGAAGACCTGGGAGACGAAGGGCGCCAGGGTGTCGGCCACGAAGATCTTCTTGAAGAAGCCCAGCAGGATCAGGTTCACCCCCGTCTCCACCTGCCGCCGCGAGACCGTCCGCGGCGCCGCCACCTGGGGTAGCAGGTTGCGCGCGCGCTCGATGGGCCCGGCCACCAGCTGCGGGAAGAACGACACGAACACCGCAAAATCTAGCAGATCGTCGGTGGGCTCGATGCGGCGCCGGTAGATGTCGATGGTGTAGCTCAGGGTCTGGAAGGTGTAGAAGCTGATCCCCACCGGCAGC
>CAZHIK010001447.1:0-2126 GCA_964532635.1 uncultured Enterobacterales bacterium | reverse complement strand
GGGACGGGGCATCGGACATGGGACGCCGGGGGAGGAGGTCCCGGGATTCTACTAGCTCCGCTGCGCTATCTCACCCCAGACCGTGGTGCTCGCCTTGTGCCTGGAGCCCATGACCGCGTGTATGGTCTCGAAGATCATCACCGAGGCGAAGGTGACCAGCAGCCACAGGAAGGGTTCCTCCACCGGGATCCTGGACCAAGCCAGGATCTCGAGCCCCATCATCATCGGGCGCTCGTAGGCCCACCAGCCGTAGGGGAAGGCGATGGTGCACTCCCAGAGCATGCTGATGAAGAACATGGTCAAGGCGGTGCTGACGTAGGCCCGCCAGTTGATGCGGCGGTGGACCTTGGTGAAGAACAGGGTGGCCGGTACGAAGGCCACAGCCACCAGGAACAGGAAGTAGGCCGGGAAGCCGGGCTGCTGGGCCACGAAGGCCTTGTAGGCCCAGGCCAGGCCCACCATGGCCAGGCCCAGGGCCAAGGGCCACCAGGCCAGCCTCAACAGGGGGCCCTCGTCCTCGTAGATGTACGGGTTGGCGTTGCGGGAGTACAGGTGGAGCCAGAAGCGGTCGCACCACAGGTAGATCAGCAGCGCCACAGCGTCGCCGAAGAGGTAGAAGAAGACCTCCTCGATGGGGATGTTGCACTCGAAGCTCATGGTCTTCCAGTCCCAACCAGGGAAGTCGACGCCGATGGTGGCGCCGCGGTTGGGGAACTGGAAGAACAGGTTGCCGAAGGCCACATCGAGGATGAGCCCCAGGGTGAGCAGCGCGGCCACGGTCACGCCCAGGCTCTTCCAGGGGAAGCCCTCGATCTTCTGCACCAGCAGGTGGATGAGGATGGCGAGGGCGGGGATGAACCACAGCGTCAGCGAGATGGTGTAGCCGAACGGGGTGGGATCGGGGTGCACATCCAGGGGCACCACAGGCCGGGCCACCTTGACCGAGTGCAGGGTCAGGAAGGCCGGCAGCCACAGCACGAAGTGCATGATGAGCACGACGATGAGTGGGTTGCCGAAGTGCTGCTTGATGTCCACCTGCCGCCACTGCATGCCGCCTCCGCTCGGGCTCCAGCGTGCTGGGGAGCCCCGGGCCAGTATAGTTGATCGGCGACGACGACATACGGGAGCAGGAATGAGCGAGACCAAGCGACGCATGATCCTGGTGCTGGGCACCATCGGCCTGTCCCTGGTGTGGGATGTGGCGGCCGCACTGCTCGAGTGGGGCCCGTGGGCGGCCTACGCCATGACCGTGGCGCTGCTGTGCATCTTCGGGGGCTACCTTCTCCGCACCAAGGACATGGTGATCCTGCGCTTGTTCTGGTTCGGCACGGTGGTCGGCTTCGGCGAGCTGTTCGCCGACGCCTGGGCCGTCAACGAGAGCCAGACCCTGGTCTACCTGGGGGTGGGCGAGTGGCCCTTCGTGTGGGCCTCGCCGCTGTACATGCCGTTTTCGTGGATCGTGGTGATCACCCAGCTGGGGTACATCTCCTACTGGATCCTCCAGAAGAAGGGCTTCCTGTGGGCGATCCTCGCGGCCACGCTCATGGGAGCCACCAACATCCCCATCTACGAGTGGCTCGCGACCGAAGCGGGCTTCTGGTACTACCAGGACTGCTGGATCATCCTGAAGTACACCCCGGTCTACGTCATCGCCGGAGAGGCCGCGCTCACGATGGTGCTGCCCTTCATCGTCTGGCGCGTCGAGACCGTGCCCTGGAAGCGCATCATCCTGTTGGGGGTGCTGCAGTCGCTGTGGGTGTACTGGATCTCGGCCAGGGCCTGCTACGCGATCTTCGGCTGATCGGGAGCCACGGATCGTCGAAAGGGGCGTCGAAGCTTCGACGGTTTTCGACGGTTTTCGACGGTGTTGGGATGGCTGCTGGCGCAGCCGTAGTACTTCGAAGGTCGATTTCGGTTGAACGCCCGATTCGCTGACGAGCCCGGCACCGATCTTGCTCCCCATGTGGACATGCTCCACTTCGCCGCCCATGCCCTGCCGCCGTCGTTTCTCTTTCGCGACTGGATCGAGGCCCAGCGCCTGTGGTCCGGGCTGCTGGCACTGGGGCCGCTACGGGCGCTGGTGTTGATGCCGGACCACGTGCACCTGGTGACCCGGCGGGTGGAGC
>CAZHIK010001446.1:0-2127 GCA_964532635.1 uncultured Enterobacterales bacterium | reverse complement strand
ACCGAGAACACCCTTCACATCGTGGGCCTGGGGGCCGCTGCAGAGCTCGCGCAGGACCTCGAGGTCCACGCCGCCCACATGCGCGCCATGCGCGAGCGCCTGCACCATGCGATCCTTGCCGCGCTGCCCGACACCACCCTCAACGGCCACCCCCAGCGGCGCCTGCCCAACACTCTGAGCCTCGCCTTCGAGGGTGTGGGGGCGGCCGACGTGCTGGCCGCGGTGGCCGACCGGGTGGCCGCCAGTGCCGGCGCCGCCTGCCACGCCGACTGCGTGAAGGTCTCCGCCACCCTCGCAGCCATGGGGATCTCCGAGCCTCGAGCCCTGGGCACCATCCGCTTCTCCACCGGCGCCCTCAGCACCGCCGACGACATGGACACGGCCGCCGCCGCGGTGATCGCCGCGGTCCGCCGGCAGCGGGGGGACGCCTGATGCGCCGGGGCTTCCTGTACACGGTGGCCTTCGCCACGGGTGCTGCGGTGATGGCCAGTGAGCTGTCCGCCTCGCGCCTGGTGGCCCCCTTCTTCGGCACCAGCACCCCCGTGTGGGCACTGCTCATCGGCACGGTGCTGTCGGCCATGGCCGTGGGCCAGCTCATCGGCGGACGCCTGGCGGGCCGCGCGGCTCCTGGGGGAGACGGCCCCCTGAAGCTGCTCTCTGGCCTGCTGTTGCTCGCCGCGGTGCTGGTGGCGCTGCTGCCTGTGGTGGGACGGCCCGTGATGGGCGGTGCCATGGAGCTGATGCGCGGGGGCTCCATCGGCACCCTGGCCGCCTCGGCCCTGGGGGTCAACGCTGTGCTGGCCCTGCCCATGGCGGCCCTGGGAGCGGCGGGGCCCGTGCTGCTGCACCAGGCGGTGGAGAGCCGCGAGGAGACCGGCCGGGTGGCGGGGCGCATCTACGCCCTGGGCACCGCCGGCAGCCTGCTGGGCACCTGGCTGTCGGGCCTGCTGCTGATCCCCATGCTCGGCACCCGCACCACCCTTTGGCTCTGCGCGGGGGGCCTGGCCTTGCTGGGGGCCTTCGGCCTGCTGAAGGGGATGGCCCGCGCGGGGGGCATGGCCGCCGTGCTGCTGCTGGTGGGCCTGGGGCTGGTGCTCCCCCAAGGTCCCATCAAGCCGCGCCCGGGCTCCATCTACGAGGCCGAGACCGTGGGCAACTACGTGCAGGTCACCGAAGACGGCAACATGCGCGCCCTGTACCTCAACGACGGCTACGCCATCCAGTCGCTGTACCCCCTGGACGGCTCGCTGCCGCTGTTCGACGTGTGGGGCTACTACGGCGCGGCCCCGGCCTGGACCACCGGCGGTGTGCCCGAGCGTGTGCTCCTGCTGGGGCTGGGCGGTGGCACCAGCGCCCGCATCCTGCGTGAGCTGTACCCCAGCGCCGAGATCGTCGGGGTGGAGCTGGACCCCCAGGTGGTCGAAGCCGGGCAGCGCTTCCTGGGCATGCCCACCGACATCCAGGTGGAGGTGGAGGACGCCCGTGCCTGGCTGGCCCAGGATGCCAGCCGCTACGATCTCATCCTGGTTGACGCCTTCCAGTTCCCCTACGTGCCGTTCCAGCTGTGCACCGTGGAGTTCTTCCAGTCCCTCGAGGACCACCTGGCCCCCGGCGGCACGGCCCTGCTCAATGTGGGCCGCGACGCCGACAGCTACGAGGTGGTCCACGCCCTGGCGGCCACCCTGGCCGAGGTCTTCCCCCACGTCCGCGGCGCCGACGTGCGCAACGGCAGCAACACCATCCTGCTGGGCTCTCAGCACGGCGGCGATGATGACGCGGGCCTGGCGGCTCTGGATCTCGAGCCCCGGGCCTTGGCTCGGCTGCGGCGGCTCACCCCTCCCGCCGCCTGGCAGGTGGATCCCTCGGCCCCGCTGCTCACCGATGATCGCGCTCCCGTGGAATTGCTCACCGACATGATCGTGCTCCGGGCCAGCATGCGCATCTTCGGCCTGGGACGGGAGCAGGGGTGACCACCGCCGCCAGCGAGTCCGGCACCCCCGGTGCGGTCATGCTGCACTGGGCCCCGGCGCTCGCTTTTGGTGTGGTGGCGCTCAACGATCTGTGGCTCAAGCCCCACCACCCCGGCTGGCTGTCGGGCAAGCTGTCGGACCTGGGCCTGTGCTTCCT
>CAZHIK010001445.1:0-2127 GCA_964532635.1 uncultured Enterobacterales bacterium | reverse complement strand
CAAGCTGCCACGTCGCAGTACGAGCGGTCCCCCCCAATACCTCCAGTCTTCTCTCCAGGCTCCCGCTTGCGCCGGGTGATCAGACCGCCAGCCGAGCCCCGTCATGTAGAGCCCCGAGAACGCGATTTCGCCCCTCAGGCTCTCATCGACATGCCGAAGCCAGGCGGGACCTCCACGACGCAGCTCCAGTCAGCCGAAGCGAACGTTCGCTCGAAATCCACTTCTGGCTCGTGCTCCCCGAGCGTGCCACAAGCCTCCTGTAGCCGTACCCGACAGACCTGCTCCGGTGCCTGTCCGGCTCTCCACGAACCCGCGCCACCCTGGGAGTGAGCATGAAGCGCATCGTGACCCTGTACTCGAAGGCCAACTACTCGACCCTGAACGGCAGCCCCGAGCTGTACGTCCACGACGAGAGCCTGTACGACGTGATCGGCCAGGCCAAGGATCTGCGGTTCCAGATCTTCGTGTTCAAGAAGAGTGCGACCGCTCGTGCCTCGATCAAGGTCTACGAGTCCGCTCATCCCACCAAGGCGCCCCGGGACGCCGGCAACCTGGTCACCACCATCCAGCGCGTGGCCACTGGACCTCACTTCCAGACGGTCAACGGTCCCTTCCACGGCCGGATGGAGATCACCCTCGAGATCGACGACACCGGCGGCCCGGCAGCCCAGGACATGGACCTCGAGGTCTTCGCGACGCTGATCATCGAGGAATAGGCGGGGCCGCGGCCTCCTTCCGTCACCCGGCCCGCAGCGCCCGCCCCGTCACGCCCTCGCGCGGGGGTGGGCGCAATCTGCGTGCCCACCTGGAGGATCCATGCGTGACGAGCAGAACAGTCAGGAGCAGTCCGAGAGCACCTTGCTGGTGAGCCACTCGGCCGGCAACGAGCAGCTCCAAGACATGGTCCGGGAGAGGAGGCTCAACCGCTGGATCATGGCGAACCTCGAGCCGGGGGGCGTCGCTCTGAAGTTGCTGGAGGTGCAGCAGGTCTCGGGCGACGGGGATACCGACCCTGCCCAGCGCAAGGGGCTGCAGGCTTGGGCGAACGTGGATTGCGGAGATGATCAGTGTGGGTCCGCGGGTTCCTCCAGCAAACCCCGTTCGGCCACCCGGGCTCGCTCGGTTGGCCGGGGTTCCCGGCCTACAAAGACCTTCGGCCTCAACCAGGTCAAGGAATACCGCCAGTACGTCGTTGACGGTGTCGTGCAAGACTCCCCGAAGTACGGAGCGCACGGAGAGGCTCTGAAGGACGCCGCCCGATTGGGCGCCAAGGTGGTGAGGCTCGCCGGCGGCCGGGATCTGACCTGGGGCTCCCTGTCACCTCACAGGAGACCCACAACCACCGCTCTCCTCAAGCAGGGGACACCCGTTCCCGTGTTCGGAAGCGACCCCACATCCAGCAGCGTCGTGGAATGGTACGACCGCACGACAGAGATGATCGACCTGTTCGATCTGGCCGATGATGCTGGCGTCGAGCTGGTCTTCACGTTTCTGACGAACGGCGGTGCCGGCGGCTCGACCTACCAGGTGAACCCAGCCACGAGCTACCTGAATGTCGGGTGCTCTGGTGAGGGGCTCTACTTCAACCACCAGTGGAACGGAAGCGCAATCACAAAGCCGCTCATCGGGCTTTCGTGGAGCGCCGATCACGCGACAGAGGTGGACCATGAGGACCCACCGAACCTGTTCCCCATCACCAGGACCAGCTACTCGACGCGCTGCGAGTGGCACCTGGACACACTGGATGTCTCCGCGCCATACAAGCGCTCCTACGTGCAGTACATCGGCGAGGTGGCGGCATCCGTCCTGAACCGGGTCGAGACCCAGCGGCCCGACATCGACCTGGAAAGCCGGGTGAGCGGCATCTGCCTGATGAACGAGCTGAGCGTCCTCAGTCAATACAAGGACGCGTCGGACAACTATGACGCTGAGTCCACCGGCGAGTTCTGGGGTCGGGCCTGCGCTCGGGGGGCGTACGGGCTGCGCAGGGTGCTGGACGCAGACGGGGTTGAGCTTCGCCTGCCGGGCGTGCACTCCTACAGCTGGGCGGCTCAAGCCGGAAAGGGAAAGACCTGGGAGGACAAGCTGAGCTACCTGCGGAGCATGGTGCGGTACTATGTTCAGGAG
>CAZHIK010001444.1:0-2131 GCA_964532635.1 uncultured Enterobacterales bacterium | reverse complement strand
CCCTCAGACTTGACACCTGCAGCATGCGCGGCTCTGTCTGTAGCAAGCGTAATGGCCGCGCTGTCTACCTTTCCTTTCTGAACAAGGCCACGCAAAAGCTCCCTCTGCCACATGGGCAGTTCCGCCGACCATTCGACTATCTTGGCATAGGCGTCCATTACCTCCTCCGTTGGCAGAGAACTATATCAGAAGATGCACCGGTGGTGGCAGTGTTCTCGTCGCCCAGCCCCAGTCGCTTCGGGCGGGGTGGGTAACACGGGCTTCCTGACCGACGGTCGCGCTGCGCGCGCCCGCGGCAGAAGCCCAAGACGTTGTGCCGTCGTGCGCTTCGCGCCCGCGAACCAGCAGGCAGGGTGAAGCCCCGGTTTTTTGAGGGCTTCGACCTCGGTGGCTGCTGCAGCGTCACCTTGGCAGGAGACGAGGTCGGCAACAGCAGGGGGTGATCGCCAGGTAGAGGTTCGAGAGGCGCTGGTGGCTGATCGGGTTGGTGGCGGGGTGCCCAGGCCGGGTATCGTCACCTGGAGCCTGGCGTCGGTGGTCGTCGCGATGGCGGTGGTGAGCTCATCGCCGGTGGTAGGCACGGGTCGTGGCGCTGGTGGCGGCCTGGTGTTGGTGGCGGGATGACAGGCAGCGTCGAGGTTCGAGGGGTGCCAGCATGCAGGTAGCTGGTGAGTCCCCGATCGTCTGCGAAGGGCACAACAAGCCAATCCTGCAGACGGAGCCTGCGGCTCCGCAGCAGATTGTCAGCACGTTCAGCAGCTTGGGCTACCGGCGGCTGCCGATCGTCATCGGCGGGTTCCAGCGTCGGTGAGCTCGCGGAGGTGGTCCTTATTCTTGGGGGCAATGACCTCGGTGGAGATCAGCGATGTCGTGTGGGCAAGCAGCCTCGACCCGCAGCTGGACCTCGGTGGCAGGCAGCGGTTCGAGATCCGCTGGTGGCGGACGGGGTTGGAGCCGAGCTGCTCGGGGGTGGCTGCCGAGCCAAGTCCCCAACTCGAGCCCGGCCGAGAAGCGTTGCTCCTGGTCGGGCTTCTTCCTCGTGAGGTCCACAGGGCGGTTGATCGGAGTTGCGCTGCCGAACCCGCCGTTCGTGACCGACGGTCGGCTGGAGGTTGGTGCTGCTCGAGGCGATGGTGGTCCCCTGCGTGAGTGATCGGGTTGATCTCGAAGTCCTGGGGGCTGATCTCGTAAGGGTGCTTCGAGATACGCTGGTGGCGGAACACGCCGCCCGCGGCACAACGGCAAGACGTTACACCCCCGCCTGTGGCGTTCAGAAGGTGGCGCACTCGAGCCCTCTGGTCTACACTTCGGGAAGTGAAAGGGAGGAACGAGATGAACTTCGCGGCTATCGTGAACTCGAATTCGTCGAAGCCAACTACAGTCGTAGCCATTCTGGCCCCATTCGTTACCTTGGTCGCCTGTTCTTCGAATCCGTGCCCTGAGTATTCGGGCTTCGGGGAAGAAGGTAGGACTCGGACTTACGCTACGATCGAGGATGCGTCGGACAGCTCACGCTTTGTCGGTACGGCGACTTGGACTACCACGTCGTTCGACTGGAGCAGTGCCGAGGTGGTGGTCGAATCAACCTTCGAGGTCTATGACGAGTTCGAGCAGCATGACTTCGTACAGACCGAAACATCGCATTACACCTGCGACACCGACGGTGCGTGGCTCTCTCTAAAGGAGATCTTGTGCAGCGTGTTGGAAGATGACACCACCGAGGACTTCTACGCCTACACCTACGATCCTCCGATGCTCGCGACGCCTGTTGACCTCGAACTGGGAACAACCTGGGAAACCTCTGGCGATGTCACCTGCGAGAGTGAATCCAGTTCGCATAGCGAAGTGTACTCTCAATACTGGGAGGCAGCCGACGAAGTCGAGGTCACGACCGATGCGGGCTCCTTCACTGGAATCGAGCTTTTGAGGACAGTGGATGATGAAGACTACCGCCAGATTGTCGAGCCCGATCTTGGCTTCGTGCAGAGCAACTACTGGGAGTTGACTGACTGGTCGCCCTGACTCACGCCCCGAGGGTGTGGAACCACTGTAGTGCCCCAGTCGGAATAGGAGTTTTCCTGGTCAGCGAGATAGCTACATCTCCCCAGGAGGCCCCATGGCCCGCAGAAAG
>CAZHIK010001443.1:0-2131 GCA_964532635.1 uncultured Enterobacterales bacterium | reverse complement strand
TCGGGGGTCCTCGCGACCACAGATTTCCAGCATGGCGGAGCGGGCTCGGTCAGTGGCGGGAGACAACCGGTCAGCGCTGGGGAAGCTCTGGTCAGTGCGGGGAGATCGCCGGTCAGCAGGTGCCGGTCTGCGGTCAGCGATGGGTAAGTGGATCTGCTGGCCACCCGTTGAAAGCGCGGGCACATCGTGGGGGCGGGCTGACCCTTCGGTCCGCCGAGAATCCGCCATGGCCTCGCCATGCTCCGCCATGCTCTCGCCAAGCCCCCGCCAAGGTGCCGTCATGAACGAGATCGAGTTGCTCCGCCTCTGCCTCCTGGAGAGGCTGGGCGACGTTCCCATCATCGAAGTGGAGGGCCGGACCATCATGCTGCGGCTCTCGAGGGCCATCCGCGAGCTTGCCGAGACGCGGACGGGCGGCGTGGTGATGGTCCACCAGGGGAGCGGGCGCTGGCTACGCTCCGCCGAGCGACTGCAGAGCGACCTGCGGCTACAGTTCGCGCGGAGCCTGCCCGGCGTGGTCGAGCAGGTGCTGGACCACGAGGGTGAGGAGGGGCGGATCACGCTGGTGCATGTGCGGTCGCGGCTTCCGAGCACGGGCACGTCGCCCCGGAGCCCCTCGAGTCGGAGGTCCAGGCCTGCTTCGAGGCGTCGAGAGGCAGCAGACCGCCCCGAGCTCGATATGGTCCACGGTACGACCTTCGAGGAGCTCGACGAGGGCCTGGTCGAGTAGCTCATCGCGATGGGGGTGGTGCCCGACGCTCCCAGACGGCCCCGCAACCGGGAGGAATTCGAGCACACGGTGGCTGCCTCGGGCATCGCCTATGTGCATCGCGGCGTGCTGGTGCCGACCGTGGCCGGGCTGGTGGCGACGGGGCTTCGTCCCGACCTCGCGCTGCCTGGGATGGCGGTGAAGGTGGTGATCGAGGGCAAGGGGGAGCATCTGTTTGGCGGCGGCCTGATCGAGCTGGTGGACCGCATCTCGGAGCTGCCGCTGCTGAATGACGGTGTGGGGGCCAAGGTGGTCGAGGAACTGCTGATCAACGCGGTAGCCCACCGAGACTGGAGTGCAGAGGCCAGGGGGCAGCCCATCGTGCTGAGGCGAGCACCGGACAGGCTGGAGCTGTCCCACCCCGGAACGCTCGATGAACAGGGACCGTCGAACCCCACGCTGTTGCGCTTGCTGGTGTGCCTCGGCATGGCCAATGGCAAAGGAGGGGGCCTATCGCTGCTGCGCAGGCGGGTCTCCGAAGAGGGAGGCGGCGGGCCATTTCTCCAGGCACAAGATGGCGTGGTGACCGCCACCATCACTCTGGCCGCGAAGTTGCCTGGCTGGCTGATGGGTGAGGAACCCGAGGTCGGGGATGAGCAGGATCTCGTGCAGCATCGGGAGCCGGCGAGGCCGAATTCGCCTCCTTCGTTCGTCGCCCCGTCGGAACCTTCACTCGTCCAGCCATCGCCTCCGGCAACGGTGCGCGAGAACGAGCCGCGCTGGTTCCCGGCCACGCCGAAGCAGCAGCAGCTCCTCGACGCCTTGCAGACCCATGGCAAGGCGACGACGAAAGAGCTGGCGGAGCACCTGGGTTGGCCGCGGACAACCACTCGAGACGTGCTGGCCAGTTTGGTGAAGGCGGGCCAGGTTGAGCGCATGGCGCCACTGCCGCGCTCCCCAATGCAGGTCTACCGGCTCGTGCGCGTGGGCCACTCGGTTGCGGCCTCCTGGTGATCGCTCGAAGCCGTGGCGGAACGGTCCAGAATGCTGCTCCACGATTTGAACGGTCCAAAATGCGGCTCTGGAGAGTGGACGCCCAGCAGCACGGGGTCGTAGGCGGAAGAAACCAGAACGTGCAGTCTCAGTACGCCACCTCGACGATCTGGTCGTACACAGCGTCGCTGAGGGTGAACTGACTGTCGGCGTAGGTCTCGCTGTAGCCGGCGTAGGAGCTGGAGGTGCTCTGCCAGCCCTCGGCCGTGCCGAAACCCAGGTCGGTGCCCAGTGAGCTGGTGTCCCAGGTCCAGAAGTACGTGGTCGAGCAGGTCCAGGCGGTGGTCAGGTAGTAGTAGTACCCAGCCTCGAGCAACAGCCCGATGTCGCCGGAGGAGTGGTAGCCAGTGCTCGCACTCACGGCTGGGC
>CAZHIK010001442.1:0-2132 GCA_964532635.1 uncultured Enterobacterales bacterium | reverse complement strand
GCACAGCCCGCGTGAGCGGGTCTGTGCGCCTGCCACCGCAGTCCACGCCCGTGGAACGTCGTGCGTGTGCGCCGCAGGCGCTACACGCTACGGGCTCATAGAGCCGCTCCAGGCCTTGTTGCGAATACGCAACAACTTCCAGGTGGCACGTTGCAGCGGCGCAACGAGCGCTATGGACAGAGCCTGCCCGGCACGGTAGGACCAGGACTTTCCGCCGTGTAGCGGTTGGGCACGCTCTTTGCTCTGGCTGCCCTCCCCTCTCTGTTGTCGCGATCCCACCAAGGAGACCTCCATGAAGTCCACCCTCGCCATCATCCCCCTCCTCGGCGCCCTGGCCCTGCCCTCCGCTGCCGAGGCGGCCAAGATCACCCTCGATGAAGACAGCTGGATCATGCCCGGCGGCTACATCCAGGCCTGGGCCCACATGCCCATCGACGAGGGCGTCGCCCCCGACTTCTTCATCCGCCGCGCGTTCATGTTCACCGGCGCCCAGCCCACCGAGAACACCTACGTCTTCCTGGGCGGCCTGGCGGGCAACCTCGGCAAGGCCGGCGAAGCCAACAACACCTTCAACATCATCGACGCCTGGTTCGAGTACCGGCTCAACCCCGCCGTGAACATCGACGTCGGCTTCTTCCGCATCCCCTTCACCCGCCACCACCTCGTGGCCGGCTCCAAGCTCCACGGCCTGGACTTCCACACCGCCTACATCAAGCAGAGCGGCGTGGCCTCGTTGCGCGATGTCGGCATCCAGCTGCGCGGTCGTGTGATGGACAACCACCTCGAGTACCGTCTGGCCGTGCTCGACGGCTACGAGCCCAACGGCACCAACCACATCCCCCGCATCGTGGCCCGCGCCACCTACCATGTCTTCGACCACGACACGGGCCTGAAGGTCTGGGGCGCCCACCTGGGCAAGAAGAAGTACCTCAGCATCGCCGGCGCCGTGGACATCGAGCCCGTGGCCACCATCGACACCGACGGTGACGGCGTGGGCGACGACGACGTGATGAACTTCTCGGCCGCCGCCGACGTGTTCGCCGACATCCCCATGGGCGACAACGGCCTGGTGGCCACCGCGGTCTGGCAGATGCACGGCCCCGACGGCGCCATGCCCGAAGGCATGGGTGTCTGGGGCGACCTGGGCTACCGCATCGGCCTCGTCGAGCCCCTGGTGGCCGTCGAGTGGTACGGCTCCGAAGAAGCCGCCGACGTCGGCGACCGCCTCGCGGTGCTGGGCGGCGTGAACTGGTGGGCCAAGAAGCACAACATCAGCCTCAAGGCCCAGGTCGGCATGTCCCAGGTCGACGGCAGCGACGAGTGGGCCACCGAGGCGGTGCTGCAGAACCAGTTCGCGTTCTAGGACAGCTCTGGTAGGCTCGTCACCATGCTGGTGACGACGCTGGTCGAGAACAGACGGCTCGTGGACCGGGAGGATCTCCACCCGGAACACGGGCTGTCTCTGCATGTGCAGCTCGAGGGCGCCTCGGTGCTGTTCGACACCGGGATGACCGACGCCTTCGCTCTCAACGCCGAGGCACTGGGGGTCGACCTCGCCGTAGTGGACGCGGTGGTGCTCTCCCACCAGCACTACGACCACGGCGGCGGGCTGGCGCGCTTCTTCGAGCTCGACAGCCAGGCCAAGGTGTACCTGCGCGACGCCCCCCGGGTCGAGCGCGTGGCCAAGGCCCTGCTGGTGGTCCGCAAGCCCATCGGCCTTGACCTCGAGCTGCTCGAGCGCCACGCCGATCGTCTTCGCTGGATCGAAGGTCCCCACGAGCTGCTGCCGGGCGTGTTCCTGCTGACCGCCATCCGCAGCGAGCACCCGCGTCCCCGGGGCAACAGCAGACTGCACGCGCGGACCGAGTCGGGATTGGTCCCCGACCCCTTCGACCACGAGCTGGTGATGGTGGTGCGGGAGGCGGAAGGCATGGTGGTCTTCACCGGCTGCTCCCACAACGGGATCCTCAACCTCATCGACACCGCCCGGGCGGCCTTCCCCGGCGTGCCCATCCGCGCGGTGATCGGCGGCTTCCACCTCATCGGCCTGCCCGTGGGCGACACCATGGCCGCCAGCCCCGACGAGGTGCGGTCCCTCGGCCGCCAGGTGCTCGAGCCGGTGGAGGGCCGCG
>CAZHIK010001441.1:0-2134 GCA_964532635.1 uncultured Enterobacterales bacterium | reverse complement strand
CCCGAGCCCTTGCCTCCCGAGATGAGCTGGGTGCCCTGGGTCGAGCAGGAGCCGCCACCACCACCCATCTCGCCCCCCCGGGAGACCAGCGGCGAGGCCTCGCTGCGGGCCTCCATCGCCTTGTACGCCCACCGTGAGATCCCCATTGTCGGACGGGACCAGGAGCGCAGCGAGCTGTGGAGCCTGGCCCGACGCACCCGGGAGAGCGGCCAGCCCGGCGTGGCCGTGATCGTGGGCGAGGCCGGCGCTGGCAAGACGCGGCTGGTGGAGTCTGTGGTCCGCGCGCTGGAGGAAGGCGGCTGGGCCGAGTCGATGTCGGTGCGCTACCAGCGGGGCGCCCCCGCCGCCAGCGGCCTGCAGGGCGCCTCCCTCCAGCTCATCAGCCCGTGGGGTGAGCGCGAGGAGCAGACTCGGGAGCGGCTGAAGCGCTGGTTCGAGCGCACGCTGCCCGGGATCCCGGCGGCGGTGGTGGCGCAAATGGGCGCCGCAGCCGCGCACAATCCCGGGCAGACCAAGGACAGCTCCGAGGCCTCCTGGCACAGCCAGCTGGTGCAGTGGGTGCTTCACACCCGCTGCCGCAGAGGGTTCACGGTGATGGTGGTGGAGGACGCCCACATCGCCGAAGAGCCCACCGAGGGGCTGGACATACCCCTGCAGCTGCTCAACCGGGCTGCCCTTGGGCAGCCGGCCCCGGTGATGGTGATCTGCACCGTGCGCTCCGAGGCCCTGGGAGCCAGCCTCGAGCTGCGACGTCGCGTGGATCTGCTCTGCTCCCGAGGGGCGGTGCGCGTCGATCTGCCCCGCCTCGATCGAGGCGCCATGGAGCAGCTGCTGGCTGGCTCGTTGGATCTGACCCCGGAGCTACGCGAGGTGGTGGCCAGCCGCTGTGAAGGCAACCCGCTGCTGGCCAGGATGTTGATCACCAGCTGGGCCTCACAGGGGATGCTCGAGGAGGTGGGTGACCTGATGTACACCCTGGCTCCAGGGGTGGATCCCGGCGCCGCTGTGCCCGAAGATGCACACAGCCTGTTCCTCGACCGAGCCTTCCAGGCGGCCACCAGCGCCGAGGACAGCGAGGTGTTCATGCGACACCTCACACTGCTGGCCCTGGCCGGGCGAGATCTGCCCGAGGGGCTCTTCGACATCCTGGCGGGCCTGCACGGTCACGAGCTGCGCGCCTCTGGCCTGGTGCGCGTCGGAGAGGGCCGCTGCCGCTTCGACCACCAACTGCTCCACGAAGTGCTGCGCGAAGCGGCCATCATGCGCGACGATCTGCGAGACCTCTACCGAGAAGTGTCCGACGCCTGGACCCGCTTCGGGGCCACCTCGGGCGAAGACGTCTCGGTGCCCCGAGCCGAGGCTCTGCTGGCCGCTGGTCGCGCGCACGATGCCTTCGAGCCCCTGGCCCAGGCGGCGGTGCGAGCCTGGTCCCAGGGGCGCGGCGGGGCCGCGGTCCAGCGGGGCGAAGCGGCCATCCTGGCTCTGGAGCAGGCTGGCCTTCCCGACGACCACGCAGGTGCCGCCCGGGCCCTGGCCGCCACCGCCGCCGCGCTGGCCGAGGTCCCGGACCTGGCTCGCGCCGAGATCCTGGCTCAGCGCAGCTTCCACGCGGCCGACTCCACCAACGGGCGCGCCCTGGCCGGCGCGATCCTGGGCCGCGTCTCGGTGCTGCGCGGCGACTGGGCTCGGGCCCGTACCCAGCTCGAGGCCCTGCTGGACTCCCTGGGCCCGGACGCCGGCCTACAGGCGCGGCTCCACCCACTGGAGGTGCTGGTCCACGGCGCCCTGGCCTACGGAGAGCCCCAGCGCGCTGAGGACTACACGCTCCTCGCCCTGGGCCTGCTCGACGCTGGCACCGCGGCAGAGATCCGCGTGCGACTGGAGCGCACCATGGCCCTGGCGCGACGACAGATGGGTTCACTCGGAGGGGCTCAGCGCGCCGCCGAGCGAGCCCTCGAGCTGGCGGAGGGCTGCGGCTCAGAGCTCGAGTCCGGACTCTGCCACCACGCCCTGGGCTGCATCCTGTCCGAACGGCAGCAGCAGGACCAGGCACGCAGGCATCTCCATCAGGCCCGCTCCATCCTCTCCTCCGTCCAGGGAGGCAGCTGGTCCCAGGAAGCCCAGCAGGCTCGCG
>CAZHIK010001440.1:0-2136 GCA_964532635.1 uncultured Enterobacterales bacterium | reverse complement strand
CTGCAGGCCTCGGCGTAGGCCAGGTAGCCCTCGGTGAGGCGGTCCTGCATGGTGAGGAAGTCGGGGTAGCGGCTGGGGTTCTGGCTGTCGCCGTCCCGGCGACCCCAGGTGAGCAGGAAGAGGGTCTCGGCCCCACCGCCTACGATGATCTCGTCGAGGATCAAGGCCCCGTCGCGACTGGCGGTCCAGTACTCGTTGGACTGTGGGAAGCCCGGCACCTGGCTCTGATCCTGCAGGATCACCCAGTCCCAGCTGCCGGCGTCCGGGCCGGCGACCAAGGTCTGGCGCCAGAGGGTGTCGCCGTTGGTGCCGTCGGTCTGATCGGCGTGGTCCGCCAGGGTGGCCCCGCCCCGGGTGAGGGGCTGTGCGGTGACGTCCGACCAGCTGGGCACCACCAGGTAGAGCACGTCCCGCGTGAGCACGTGCAGGTCATTCTGGGCCGTGTACGAGTTGCCCACCATCACGAAGCGGGCGTCCTGGGCCTGGACGAAGGAGGCGACGACGAGAACGGGAAGGATGCTGGGCATGGCGGGCTCCTGTCGATGCCATAGCATTGGGTCAGGGTCGCTGGAAGTCCTCGATGCGGCTGCGCTCGGGGGTGTGGTCCTCGTGCACGCGTCCGATCCAGGTGCAGAGGTAGCCGTCGTGGACCCTCAGGCCCGGAGCCTCGTCCCAGGCGATGGGCGAGGGGAGGGGAGGAGGGGCGCCGTGTCGGTCCTGGAAATCCAGGGGGCAGTAGGGATCTCGCGCCTCGAGATCCCCCCGTGCCAGCCAGGTCCGGGCTGCGCAGCCTCCGCGACAGCGCTCCAGCCAGGGGCAGTCCGCCTCGCGGCACGCTCGAGAGATGCGCTGGCGTCGGTGGGCGAAGCTGGCGAAGGGTGCGTGCTCGACGATGGCGGCCGGGGATTCGGTGAGCAGGTCTCCGGTGGCGAAGTCGGCGGCGTAGACGCAGGGGCTGATGGGGATGCGGCCCTGGGGGCTGCGACCTCGGATGCGGAAGGAGCTGGTGCCGCAGGGACAGCCCTCGATGGGCTGCCCCACGACCGCGGCCAGGCAGGCGTCGCCCAGTGTGACGCAGCGGGTGCGGGACAGCAGCTGGGCGAAGCCCTGGTAGAAGGCCTCGGGAGTGGGCACTTGTTCGAGCAGCCGGGGCATCACCGGCTGCAGGATGTTGACCCGCAGTTCGCAGTCCAGCAACCGGCACAGGTCCAGGAAGGCTCCGATGGTGGTCGGCACGAAGCTCTCGCGAGTAGCGCAGGTGGTGATGGCGCAGGGCAGGCCCAGCTCTCCACAGCGCCGGATGCCGTGGATCACGGTGTCGAACAGCGCCGCTCCCCGGTGCCGGTCGTGGGACTCGCGCCAGGGCAGGTCCAGGGAGAAGTCGATGTCGTTGAGGGTCTGCAGGCTGTCGGGGTGCTGTTGGTGCAGGAAGCGGAAGCTGGTGCCGTTGGTGGTCAGCCCCACCGCGATCCCGGCCTCGGCCAGGCGCTCCAGCAGCCACGGCAGCTGGCTGTCGCCCAGGTGGGGACCGTGGGTGAACGCCGGCTCGTTGCCGCCAAGGTTGACCGAGCGCACCTCGAGGGCCTCGAGCCGAGCGATGATCACCTCGAGCTCCCGACGCTCGAGGGGGCGGGTGGAGAGACGTCGCTCGGGGCGGCTGTAGCAGTGGCCGCAGTGGGCGTCGCAGTGGCTGCCCACGGTCCAACCGATGTTCTGGAAGCTCGCTGGGGCCATGCTTCGCTCGCGGTGTGCTGTGCACGCTACCCCTGCCCCCACGCGGGCGTCAATCCCTGCTCCCCTGGACCTCCCCGCGGGAGGCTGGCTCTGCTATGGTTTCGCCATGTCACAGGTCCTCGCAGAGCCCGAGCAGCCCACCGCACGCTTCGGCACCTTCACCGGGGTGTTCACCCCGACCCTGCTCACCATCCTGGGCGTCATCATGTACGTCCGAGTGGGCTGGGTGGTGGGCAACGCTGGCCTGGGTGGTGCCCTGATCATCTTGGGGCTGGGCCTGCTCATTACGGCCTGCACCGGTCTGTCCCTGTCCTCCATCGCCACCAACACCCGGATCGGTCCCGGCGGCCCCTACGCCATCATGAACCGCTCACTTGGGCTCGAGGTGGGCGGCGCCATCGG
>CAZHIK010001439.1:0-2137 GCA_964532635.1 uncultured Enterobacterales bacterium | reverse complement strand
AGGCTGGTTCACCGTGGCCCGCAGGTCCACCAGGGTGTCCCGGGCCCAGCGCAGGTTCTCCACGATGTTGAGGCACTGGTAGTAGTGGACGAAGCGCAGCTCCCCCAGCTCGTCCAGGGCCCAGACGGCGTCCTGGCTCGGCACGATGTAGACCGTCGCGGGGGCGTCGAGCCGTAGGGTGACGGCGCCGGGCTGGACCTCGCCGTAGGCGGCGGCCACCCCGCGCTCGAGGTAGCGGGGGACCGGGCCCTCCTCCTCGGCTTCGATGGGATCGGACTCCACCACCGCCTGGTCCAACACCGTGCTCTGCACCAGGGTGATGGTGGTGCCCAGCTCACCGCGGGCGGCCACCAGCAGGGGGCCCGGGCTGGTCGCGGTGATGCTGTGGTCTCCAGCCTCGAGCGACCCTCGCATGGCACCGGCCTCGGGCCAACCCAGAGCCTGGAAGCCGGGGGCCTCGAGGGTGGTGCGCTGCCAGGTCCCCGAGTCCGGTGCGCCGTGCCACCAGTACGCATCCATGGGGCGCACCAGGCTGGGAGCGTGGTTCCAGGCCACCAGCATCACCGCCAGGGCGACCGCCCCCAGGCCGGCCATCAGCCGAGGGGAGGGTCGGCTGATGGGCGCGCTGCGGATCCGCCACGCGGGCACCAGCCCCGGCGCACCCCACAGCACACCGAGGGGCAGCAGCCACCAGGCGGGCAGGCCTGCCTCCCGGACCACCGAGCCGCTGATCACCACCAGGCCGATGCCGATCCACGTGGCGTCCAGGCCGATCTGCAGAGGGGAGGCGAAGCCCTCGCTGCGGGCGTGGAGCCAGCGGGCCCAGCCCCAGCCTGGGGCCCACAGCACCGCGGGCAGTGCGGTCAGGGCGAGGATCCAGCCGGGCGCGTCCAGCGCCAGGCAGAGGGCGGCCAGGATCCAGAGCGCGCCCGCAGCGATCAAGGAGCCTCCAGCCTGTAGCGGTGCACGTCGTCCGGGTGGTGGGAGCGGTCCATCGCGCCCGCTACGAAGCAGGCTTCGTCAGCGGGGGAGAAGATGGCGTGGGCCAGCCCGGCGGGTACGCGGACCCGGCGTCCAGCGAGGGGGAAGACCCGTCGCTCTCCGCTGGCGGGATCGGCCACCACCAGGGTGGGGTTGCCGTGGATACCCGCGAACCACTCGCCCCGCTCCCCGTGCCAGTGGTGGCCACGAGAGAGGCCGGGTTCGATGGAGATGAGGTAGACCTCGCCCCCCACGGCGTGGGGGAAGGCCTTGAACAGGGTGCCCCGGCCGTCGACGTACATCTCCAGGGGCTCGACACTCATGGACGCCAGCAGCTCACTCGTGGCCATGTTTCCTCACGTGATCGATGGTGAGCCCCAGGCCTTCCTCGAGGGAGATCCGGGGCTGGTGGCCCAGCAGCGTGCGGGCTCGGGCGTGGTCACCGAAGAAGCGCTCCACCTCTCCGCCGCGCCGAGCCAGGGCGCCGGTGCGCACCAGCTCGGGATCGGCGCCGGCGGTCTCGAAGACGGTGGCGGCCAGGCGTCGCACGCTGATCTCCGGCCCACCGCCGATGTTCACGATCCGGCCGGCGGCGGCAGGCTTGGCGGCGGCGGCGATGCCGCGCACAACGTCGCCGACGAAGTTGACCTCCCGGGTCTGCCGTCCATCGGTGATGTCGAAGGGTCGGCTGGCGAGGGCCGCTGCGATGGCCGAAGGGATCAAGCGCCCGGGGGCTTGCCCCGGACCGTAGGTCAAGAAGGGGCGCACCACCGTGACCTCGAGCCCCGCGATGCGGTGGAGGGTGAGCAGCCACTCCGTGGCAGCCAACTTGAGGCAGGAGTAGGCCGAGACCGGCAGGGCGGGCATGTCCTCGGCGAACGGGGCGCGCTGGCTGCCGTACTCCTCACAGGTGCCCGCGGCCACCAGGCGGCTGCCGTGGCGGAGGCAGGCCCGGGCCACGTGGTGGGTGGCGTCGAGGATCCCCGGCCGCAGAGTGTGGTATGCGGCGGGATCGCGGGTGAGGTCCACCGGGGAGGCGAGGTGGAAGACCAGGTCGGGCTGCACAGCATCGAACAACGCCTGCACCGCGTTGGCGTCGGTGAGTTGGACCCCATGGACCACCACCCCATCGGGGGCCGCGTGCGTGCGCTGGGTG